>NZ_PUWT01000027.1:0-164849 GCF_002968995.1 Photorhabdus hindustanensis | reverse complement strand
TTCAACTGATAAGGTGCGGTTTATCATGAAAAAATATCATTCTGACTTTGTTAAATCTCGGACATTGGTGCTCGAGCCATGTTTAATCGCAGATTGAATGCCTTTTTTGGCCGCGACTTCATTATCGTGAGATTCGCTGATGCCGATAACTTGATAGTTTCTCGCTTTCAGCACGAAATAGGACTTGCCAGATTTGTTTTCTCTGATTTCGAAGTTTTTTTTCTGCCGGTGAATTTGCTTGGACAGAACGAATTCCTTTATTCGCTGCTGCCTTGGTGGTGTACATTTCACTGGTAAGGATAACTTCACCGTTCGATGCTTTTAAATTGAAGTAATACTGCTTGTTTTTTGTTCTCTTAAGATCATAATGACCTATAGCCATAAGAAATTCCTCCAATTAAAGGTAAGTATTTTTAATATAGCTGAATTTCTGACCGGTGAAAGGTTGAGAGAAATTTAATTCAGTTAAAATGTGACAGTTATAACAAACGGCATATATCCGCTTCCCATCGGTAACCAAGTCCATAAATAGAACGAATGAATGTTTTACTGTTGTCCAATTGTTCCAGTTTACGGCGTAAGTTTTTAATGTGACTATCAATAGTACGGTCTGTCACGATTCGGTGATCGTCATACAGATTATTCAGTAACTTATCGCGGGAAAATACTTGTCCTGGGCGACTTGCCATCGTTTTTAATAACCGGAATTCAACCGGGGTTAAGTCCAATATTTTATCGCGGTAACGTGCTTGGAAACAGTCCTCGTCAATTTGCAGATCGCTTTGCTTGACAATATCTTGTGGTCGATAACAACGACGAAGAATCGTTTTAACTCGCGCAACAATTTCACGTGGACTATAAGGTTTACAAATATAATCATCTGCCCCGATTTCCAATCCAAGTAAACGGTCAATTTCTTCCGTTTTGGCGGTGACCATAATAATCGGTACGTCAGAGAAGCGGCGAATGTCCCGACAGATAGATATGCCATCACAGCCTGGAAGCATCAGATCCAGCAAAATAATATCTGGAATATGTTGTTGTACGTGGGAGACAACTTCATCACCCCGCAGTAGCCACTGAGTTTTGTAATCAGCCGCCCGCAGGTAATCAACCAGCAACTGACCAAGCTTTGGTTCATCTTCAACAATCAAAACAGTATATTGTTCAAACTCTGTACTCATAACGTTTCGCCGTCGAGGGATTTAGTTAGCGGCAATTCTACGATAATTCTCAAACCACCTAAAGGTGAGGGTTTGGCATGGATTGTACCGCCATGTGCTTCAACAATGTTATAGCAAATAGCTAACCCAAGTCCTGATCCGCCACTGGCACGGTTTCGTGAGGATTCACTACGGTAGAATCGTTCAAAAACTCGTTGGCATTGCTCTGGTGACAAGCCGGGCTTACTGTCCTCCCAATTCAGAATGAAGTGGTGATCGTTAGAACAACCTTTAATGATTAATTTTCCATTATCAGCGGTATAGCGAAGACTGTTTTCCAGTAAATTGTGAAATAGCTGAGTCAATCTGCTTGGGTCAGCAAACACCATAATAGTTTCAGGAAGTTTAACATCTATTTGGATTTGTTTATCCAGGAAACGTCCACGATAAGATGCAATAGCAGCCTGAATTAACTCACTGATATTGATAAATTCTTTCCGGTATGCCAGCGCTCCGCGATCGGATAAAGAGAGTTGGTGTAGATCATCAACCAGTTTGGTCAATGTGGTAATTTCAGCCAATAACGAATTGAGCGTTTCTGGGGTGGGTTTGTGAACACCATCCTGTAACGCTTCCAATTCACCGCGCAATATAGAAAGGGGGGTGCGCAGTTCATGAGAAATATCTGCCATATAATCGCGACGCATCTGCTCGTTTTTTTCCAGGGTACTGGCGAGCTGGTTAAAATTGTGGGCAAGCTGACCAATTTCATCTTTACTTGATGGTGTGACTCGGGCGCTGAAATCGCCGGCTGCCAGTTTATGCGTTCCTTCAACCAAACGTTTAACGGGTTTTAACATACCGCGGGACAATAATAGCGTGGCTATGATTGCCAGCAAGGTAGATAAACCGGCGATGATCCAGCTTGTCAGTTGCTGTTGGCGATCAAAACTGATGTCAGCTTGACGGGTAATTTTATCTGATGTGCTGACAATGACCCAACCAACGACTTGATGATGATAGAGGATTGGTTTGCGATAGGTCTCTGCCGGGATTCTACCTTCATGACCGACCAGCAGTTTCATATCACTGTCTACTACCCAAAATTGAGTTCGCCAGCCGCGAGGAGGTGGACCTTGATAACTTTCGCTGGTTTGTTCAATGGAACGAATGATTTGAAAAATTACCCGGTCACTCCTCTTTAAGAATTTCCAGCTACCATATTGTTGATATTGTTCAGCCAGTGCTTCGGCTAACATAGCGGTACGTAACTGAATATTTTGTCTGATGTAACCAATAAAACCATGCTGGAAGCTGCTTCTTACTCCCCAGTGCATGGTGATAAGCACTAGCATACAAGTGGCGAAGATGGCCATAAACAGTTTACCACTGATGCCTGGTTTCATAATGGCTCCATAATTTGTCTGGTGGAACGCCGTTGTTGCCACTTTTCCCTTAGTCTATCAAAACAGAGATAGACAACCGGTGTGGTATATAGCGTTAAAAGCTGGCTCATGACCAAACCACCCACAATGGTTATTCCTAAGGGTTGGCGTAATTCCGCACCGTCGCCACTACTCAAAACCAGTGGCAGAGCACCAAATAAGGCGGCCAGTGTGGTCATCAGAATTGGACGGAAACGTAACAGGCTGGCTTGGAATATCGCATCACGGGCGCGGATATTACCGTTACGTTGAGCTTCAATAGCAAAATCCACCATAATAATGGCGTTCTTTTTTACGATACCAATCAATAACATGATGCCTATTAATGCTATCAGGCTGAATGGTGTGTCAAACAGTTCCAATGCCAGCAGGGCGCCAATGCCGGCAGAAGGCAGGGTAGAGAGAATAGTCAATGGATGGATATAACTTTCATACAGTATCCCTAGCACCAGGTAGACGGTAATAATGGCGGCCAGAATCAAGAATAATTGGGATTTCTGGGTTTCCTGGAAAATCTGGGCGGTACCAGCAAAAGTGCCGCGAACTGTCGAGGGTACACTAAGTTCGGTCATGGTTCTTTCAATTGCATTGACAGCATCAGAGAGGGTATAGCCTTCCGATATATTGAAAGCAATGGTTGAAGCAGCAGAAAGCCCCTGATGATTGACACTTAGCGGAGCGTTAGCCGGTTGCCAATGGGCAAAATAGGAGAGTGGAATAGCTTTTCCTTGATTGTTAATCACAAACATTTTTTCCAGCGCGCTGACATCCTGTGTATATTCTGGTGCAACTTCCATCACAACCTTGTACTGATTAAGTGGTTGATAAATAGTGGATATTTGTCGCTGACCAAAAGCATTATTCAGCAGGCTATTGGCTTCACTGACATTGATTCCCAGACGAGACATGGTATCGCGGTCATAGGTTATTGCCATTTCAGCCCCTTTATCCTCTTTATCCGAATTCACGTCGGTCAGTTGGGGCAATTGCCCTAATGCCTTACGGATAACAGGTTCCCATTTGCGAAGATCGTTTAGATCATCTGCCAGCAATGTAAATTGATAGCTAGCATTAGCCTGGCGACCGCCAGCCTTAATATCCTGTACCGGAATGAGAAACAGATTTGCCCCCGGTTCATTGGCAAGTTTAATTCTCAGGCGTGAAATAACCTGTTCAGCGCTTTCTGAACGCTCTTTTAATGGTTTCAGAGAGATAAACATAAAGCCATTATTTACCCTTCCACCACCGGTAAAACCGATAACGCTGTCTACCGTAGAATCTGCATTAATTGTCTGCATGAAGTTTTTCATTTTTTCACGCATAGATTGGAAAGAGATACTTTGGTCTGCCCGAACAAACCCTAGTAACCGACCGGTATCCTGTTCCGGGAAAAAAGTTTTGGGGATATGGATGTAGAGCCAAACATTTAGAGCAATGATGCCAGCCAAAATTAACAATACCCAACGGCTATGATTAAGAACCCACATCAGGGAGCGTCCGTAAATTTGCTGAATTTTCAGCAGAACTTTACCGAATCCCCGTATTTTCTTCTGTGCTTTGGGAAGCTGAGATTTTAGTAAATGAGCGCACATCATTGGCGTTAGTGTTAGAGAAACCAATAATGAGATGCCGATTGAGGTGGTTAAGGTAATGGCAAATTCACGGAACAGCCGACCAACCAATCCATCCATGAGTAGGAGTGGGATAAAGACGGCTACCAGTGAAATACTCATCGAAAGGACCGTAAAACCCACCTCCCGGACACCACGTAGTGCCGCTTGCAGAGGTTTTATGCCTGCTTCAAGGTGGCGGGAAATATTCTCCAGCACCACAATCGCATCATCCACCACAAATCCTGTGGCAACCGTCAGCGCCATTAAAGAAAGATTGTTCAAACTGAAACCGCACAGATACATGGCGGTAAAGGTGCCAATGAGTGAAACGGGTACCGCGATGGCCGGGATCAATGTTGCGCGACCGGAACGCAAAAACAGGAATACCACCAGAATGACTAGCCCGATAGCAATCACCAATGCACGCTCTACTTCTGCTAGTGAAGCACGAATCGTTGGTGTGCGATCTTGGGTAACTTTAAGCTGAATACTGGCAGGAATAGATTCACGTAATGTAGGTAATTGTTCCCGGATACGGTTTACTGTGGCAATAATATTCGCGCCAGCTTCACGGCGAATAATCAACAAAATAGCTGGTTCACCGCCAGACATTCCGGCTGCTCTGACATTCTGAACAGAATTTTTTACATTTGCTACATCCTGCAATCGCACTGGTGAACCGTTGTTATAGTGAACGATGATTGGGCGATAGCTTTCGGCTGTTTTTAACTCGTCATTCGTTTGAACTTGCCAGTGTTGCTGATCGGAATCCACATATCCTTGTGGACGGCGAACATTGGCATTGCTGATAGCTTTGCGTACCGCGTCTAGCGAAACTCCCTGATGAAACAGAGCGCCAGGATTTAATTCAACTCTGACTGCCGGTAATGAGCTTCCGCCAACAGAGACTTCACTGACGCCTTCAACTTGGGCGATTTTCTGAGCCAGTTGAGTAGAGGCAAAATCATAAAGCTGCCCTTGATTATAGGTATCAGAAGTCAATGTGAGGATCATAATCGGGGCGTCAGACGGATTGACTTTGTAATAATGCGGTCTGCTCGGCATACCTGAAGGCAACAGACTTTGAGCGGCATTCAGTGCTGCCTGTACATCCCTTGCTGCGCTGTTAATATCACGATTAAGGTCAAATTCAAGTGTGATATCGGTATTGCCAAGGGAGCTACTGGACGTCATTTCATTAACTCCGGCAATTCGGCCTAAGGCATGCTCCAACGGAGTAGCGACAGATGAGGCCATTGTCTCCGGTGAGGCGCCCGGTAATGAGGCGTAAACGGAGATCACCGGAAAATCCACTTGTGGCAAAGGAGAAACCGGCAACAAGGTAAATCCCAATACCCCACATAGGGTTATGGCTAAACTCAATAGCGTGGTGGCGACAGGACGTTGGATAAATAAGGCAAAAAATTTCACCGCGGCTCCTGATGATCAATAGATGAAGTGCCTGGGGTTGATAGCTGGCGATTGCGGCGATAGTGTGCCAACCGGTCAAACAGTAAATAGATCACCGGCGTAGTAAACAACGTCAGGATCTGGCTCATAATCAGTCCACCTACCATACAGATACCCAGAGGCCGACGTAATTCAGCGCCTACACCGGTGCTGAGCATTAAGGGGAGTGCTCCAAGCAACGCTGCCATTGTGGTCATCAGAATCGGGCGGAAACGTAATAAACACGCTTGATAGATGGCTTCGTAAGGCGATAATCCCTGTTCGCGTTCTGCCGCCAGCGCGAAATCGATCATCATGATGGCATTTTTCTTCACAATACCTATCAACAAGATAATGCCGATGATCGCAATGACATCCAGTTCCTGACCTGCCATCATCAGCGCTAATAGTGCACCCACTCCCGCTGTCGGCAACGTGGAAAGGATTGTTACCGGGTGGATGAAGCTTTCATACAATATGCCTAGCACGATATACATAGCGATAATAGCAGCCGCGATTAGCCACAATGTATTGCCCAGTGCGCTTTCAAATGCCAGCGTTGTTCCCTGAAATTGGGTAGAAATGTCTTTGGGCATTTTGATCAATTGTGCTGCATTACGAACAGCATTGACCGCCTGTTCGAGAGAAGCATCCTCGGCAACGTTGAAAGAAAATGTCGCTGAGGGAAATTGAGCAAGATGATTGATTGCCAGTGGGCCAAATCGTTGTTCAATAGTCGCAATGGCTCTGAGAGGTACGATGTGGCCGTCAGTTCCATTAAGGCGGATATTATCAAATGCTGCCAGCCCTGGAGTCGATGTTACATCATGTTCCAAGATGATCCGATATTGATTAGCCTGGGTATAAATGGTTGAAATTAGCCGCTGGCCGAATGCGTTGTAGAGTGCGTTATCTATAGCGGCCATTGAGATACCCAATCGGCTGGCAGTGTCTCGGTCTACTTTAACGTAAGCAATTAGCCCTTGATCTTGCCAGTCGCTGCTGATATCAACCAGTTCTGCTCTCTGTTTTAATTCAGCCAGCAATTTGGGCACCCAGATACTCAGTTCATCGAGAGAGGTTGCCTGCAAAGTGAATTGGTATTGGGTACGGGTAACCTGAGTGTCAATCGTCAAATCTTGTATCGGTTGCAGATAGAGCTTTATGCCGGGTATAGCGGCAACTTTTTCCTGCAAACGCGGAATAATGTCAACGATTCTGTCATCACGCTGATTCAGTGGTTTTAGTGTGATTTGCAGTCTCCCGTTATTCAATGTTGGGTTACTGCCATCAATACCGACAAAGGTGGCGATATTTTCTACTGCCGGGTCTTGCAGTAATAAAGATGAAACTTGCTGCTGTTTATCTACCATTGCAGCAAAGGAAATGGATTGCGGCGCTTCAAGTGTTCCCTGAATCAGCCCATTGTCTTGCGATGGAAAAAATCCTTTTGGAATCACCAGATAAAGCAGGACAGTTAGCGCCAATGTGCTTAGGGCGATGCCGAATGTGATCCACGGGTGGTTCAGCGCTCTTTTTAGCCATACGGTATAACCAGCGATCATTTGTTCAAAAAAGCGTTCACTGGCTTGTTCGAAACGATTGTGTTTTACCTGTGATTCTGGTTTCAGTATTCGAGCGCACATCATGGGGGTTAATGTCAGCGAGACAATGGCTGAAATCAGAATTGCCACGGCTAGGGTAATCGCAAACTCACGAAACAGGCGGCCAACGATATCGCCCATAAAAAGCAGCGGGATTAGCACCGCAATCAAAGAGAAAGTCAGGGAGATAATGGTAAAACCGATTTCACCCGCACCTTTCAATGCTGCTGTCATCGGTTTCTCGCCTTGTTCTATATAACGAGAGATATTTTCAATCACCACAATGGCATCGTCTACGACAAAACCGGTGGCAATGGTGAGCGCCATTAGCGTCAGGTTATTGACGGAGAAACCGCAGAAATACATCACTGCGAATGTACCAATCAGTGAAAGAGGAACGGCGATACTGGGAATGAGTGTTGCAATACCGTTACGTAAAAACAGGTAAATCACCATAACAACCAGTGCAATTGCTAGTAACAGTTCAAACTGAACATCTTTCACAGAAGCACGAATGGTTGTTGTGCGGTCAGTCAAGATTTTCATCTCGACGGATTTAGGCAAGCTGCTGATGAGTTCCGGCAACATCTGACGAATATTATCTGTGGTTTCAATGACATTGGCGCCGGGCTGGCGCTGAACATTAATCACAATGGCTTGTTTGTTATTTGACCATGCACCGAGTTTGGTGTTTTCAGCGCCTTGTTCAATGGTTGCGACATCTTGTAACCGTACCGGCGATCCGTTTTTATAGGCAACGATCAAGTTGCGGTAATCATTGACTGATTTCATTTGATCGTTAGCTGAAAGCGTGACGGAACGGGTCGGACCATCAAGGCTGCCTTTGGCGGAGTTAACGTTAGCGTTGTTGATTGCAGTGCGGATCGTTTCGCTATCCAATCCCTGTGCCGCGACTGCTTGAGCGTTTAACTTCACTCTGACGGCTGGTCGCTGGCCGCCGGCGAGTGTCACCAATCCTACACCGTTGATTTGGGAAATTTTCTGTGCGATACGGGTTTCCACCATATCTTGAATCTGTGTCATTGGCATTGCGTCGGAGGTGACCGCCAGCATTAAAATAGGCGGATCAGCGGGGTTAACCTTGCTGTAAATAGGAGGGTAAGGAAGGTCATTCGGCAGTAAATTACTGGCTGCGTTAATGGCTGCCTGCACTTCCTGCTCGGCGACATCTAACGGCAAAGTCAGTTGGAATTGTAATGTGATAACGGAAGCCCCGCCGGAACTTTGGGATGCCATCTGTTTAAGACCGGACATTTGCCCGAGTTGGCGTTCCAGTGGTGCGGTGACTGCCGAAGTCATCACATCGGGGCTTGCGCCGGGGTAGAGTGTGACAACCTGAATAGTGGGATAGTCCACTTCCGGTAATGCAGACACCGGCAGCATGCGATAGCCGATAATACCTGCCAGCAGAATTGCTGCCATAAACAGCGTGGTGGCAACGGGTCGCAAGATGAACAGGCGTGATGGTCCGCCTCCTGGGATTAGGGAGCTTACCTGCATCAGGAATTCTCCGCTTTGTCGTGTTTTTGCGGTTGAGGGTTATTTACTATCGGTGTGACAATATCCACTTTAGCGCCATCTGTCAGGCGATCGATACCATCTGTGACCACTTTATCACCTGCTGCCAAGCCGGTACTGATAACAACGCGTTTTGTATCCTGCAATTTGACCGTGACCAGATGTTTGCTGACTTTATTCTCTTTGCCTAACATCCAGACAAAATTCCCTTCATTACCCATTTGCAAAGCAGCATTTGGGATTACCACTGCGTTTTCCAGTGTATCGACTTTAATACGGACATTAACGAACTGATTTGGGAATAAGACGCTATCTTGATTGGAAAAACGGGCTTTCAGCTTAATTGTGCCGGTAGCGGCATCAATTTGATTATCAATGCTCAGTAATTTTCCTTCGGCAAGTTGTTGCTGGTTATTGCGATCCCAGGCGCTAACAACGACGTTGCGATTCGCTTTCTGAGCTTGTAAAACAGCATTGATATCGTTTTCAGGGAGTGAAAACAGCACATCTACCGGATCGGTTTGAGTAATCACCACAATAGGAGAGTTGTTGCCACTAGAGATAAAATTTCCTACATCGATCTGCTTCAAGCCCACTTTACCGGAAATAGGCGCCGTAATACGGCTGTAAGTGAGTTGAAGTTTTGCGCTATCAATTGCTGCTTGATCAACTTTTAGACTGGCCTCGTGTTGGCGGACAAGCGCACGTTGATTATCCATTTCTTGTTGGGAAATCAGGTGAGTGTTTGCCAATTTCTGGTAGCGATTGAGATCTTGACGGGCATTCGCCAATATTGCCTCATCTTTAGCCAGTTGGCCTTTGGCTTGTGCTAGCTGAACCTGAAAAGGGCGTGGATCAATTTCCGCCAGTAAATCCCCTTGTTTAATTTGTTGACCTTCCTGAAAGTGCAAAGCGATGAGCTGACCTTCAACCCGGCTGGTTACTGTGGCGGTATTGGCGGCTTGAATGGTGCCAAGCCCGGTCAGAAAGCGAGGGACCGCCTGCTCTTTTGCCGTGGCAATTTGAACCGGGGGTAACGGGTGATGCTTTAAACCAGAAGGTTGATCCGATGAGCTAAATTGTTGAGGTGTTTTAAATTGATACCAAAAAAATATGGCCGCAGCGATGGCAATGGCGGCTAATGTTGCACGGAAAATAAGGGTACGGCGTTTATTATTTTGATTCATTTCTTCGACATTCTCTCAAACGCAAGGCCAAGGTATTACTTGATTATGTCCGACTGAAATATCGGTTTAATCACATCTATTAGTTTAGACAGTGAGGATAGGCTAAAAAATGGAGAAAATGTGGAAAATATGTCAAGGAAGCGCTTTTTAAGGTAAATTTAGGCGTTTTTTGTCAGTTTTTTCGAGACGGCTCCAGAAATTATGCAAATGATGTTGCCTTTGTTACCTTCTTTTCCTTTTTCTCGTTCATATTTGAGTATAATTTTAAATAGATAAACTTAATGAAAGACGTTAATTGTCTATCTTAGGCAGCTATTTTTTCTTTATATTTTGCATGTATGTATTATTTATAACCCATAACTTCAAATGATTTATTGACGGTATATACCCAATGGATTTCAAGATGGATCGCGACGAAGGGAGCGAATCCGCGGGAGCATAGAAAACTATGTGACCGGGGTGAGTGAGCGTAGCCAACAAAGAGGCAACTTGAAAGATGACGGATATATTGTGAAATAGATCACATACTCGTTATATATCTCTATGCACATTGTTTCTTGATTTTGAAAAAAGGTCATGTGACTTTTTTTGGGTGGAGTTTATAGCCTAATGTAAGAAACATGATAAGGGAGGTAGTCTATGAGACATTTCATTATTGATACAGATACGGCTTCTGATGATGCAGTTGCATTACTGATGGCGCTTCGTGAGCCATCAGTTTTTATTGAGGGTATCACCATTGTTGCCGGTAATTGTGCTGTTGCTCAATGTAGGAAAAATGCGTTAGTTAGTATTGAAAAAGCAGGAACATATATTCCTCCGGTATATGAAGGAATGGGAAAGCCATTATTTAGAGAACATTATGCTTCATATCATATTCACGGGAAAGATGGTATGGGTAATATGAATTTACCAGAGTCTCCACTAATAGCAGAGGATAAACATGCAGTAGATGCAATTATTGATATCGTAAAAAAATTCCCCGGTGAGATAGAAATAATCACTTTGGGGCCGTTGACAAATATTGCAATGGCTGTCTTGAAAGAGCCAGATTTATATAAATTTGTCAAAATGATTTATATTATGGGTGGGTCAGGGATGAAGCCAGGTAATATTACACCGTTAGCTGAATTCAATATTTATGTTGATGCTGAAGCAGCACATATAGTATTGAATTCTGGATTGCCTCTTATATTTTGTGGATGGGAGCTAGGTATGGAAGAGGCTTTTATTGATGAATTCGATATGGATAAATTAAATTCTTTAGGTGATCTTGGTCAGTTTGCAGTGAACTGTAATAGAACATTGGTTGAATTTAATGCGGGAAGGACGAATAGAAAAGGGTTTGATCTGCCTGATCCTATAACAATGGCTATTGCTTTATATTCGAATGAAATGATAGAGGATAAGTTAGAGGCGTATGGTTATGTTGAATATCAAAGTGTACGTTCATATGGGCATTTAGTTATTGATTCAACCGATCTTCTCAATCATCCCCATAATATGACTGTGGTGACTAAAATCAAAGGTAGAGTATTTAAGAATAAATTATTTGCATTATTATCATAATTTTAATCATATAGGCGGATAAAAGATGAATTTTAATCCTGATTTACTGAGAAAGGTGGAGTTACATACACATCTTGATACTGGGTTGAGCTATTATTTCGTTAAAAAACTTATTCCTGATATTACCCAGAAGTCGTTTTTTGAAAAATATATTGCCTCTGAAAAATGTCATGATTTAGGTGATTTTTTAAATAAGATTACCCCTTCATTAGATTTGTTACAAAAAAGGGACGTCATAGCCGATGCTGTAGAAGATCTTTTCATACAATTAAAAAGCGATAACGTAGTCTATGCTGAGGTTAGATTTGCCCCTTTACTGCATCTTCGTTTAGGGTTAAGTGACTGTGATATTGTGGAAATTGTTTTGGAGGCAATGAAAAGTTCTTCAATTAAATATGGTATAGCAGCCGGTTTAATATTGTGTACATTGCGGCATTTTTCAGAAGATCAAAGTTTGAGAACTGCATATCTAGTCAATGAATATGTTAAATATGGTGTTGTTGCTCTTGATCTTGCTGCCGATGAGGCAAGATATCCACTCAATGCGCATTTGAAGGCGTTTAGAATGGTGTTGGAAAGTGGTGGAAATGTTATTGCACATGCAGGCGAAGCGAAAGGGGCTGAGAGTGTACGTGAGACTATTAATAAATTAAATATCTCTCGTATAGGACATGGTGTCAGAAGCATTGAAGATCGAGATGTTATTGATCTTATTATAGAAAGAAATATACATTTAGAAATATGTCCGACATGTAATATTGTTTGCGATATTTATGATATCTATGAAAACCATCCAGTTAATCTTTTAAAAGAGATTGGTGTCAATATTGGGATTAATACGGATGCCCGGACAGTTGCAAATATAACTTTATGTGAAGAATATTTGAGGATTAATCGATATTTTGGTTGGCAATATAGTGATTTTATTGAAACAAATTTTAATGCATTACAGGCTTCCTTTTGTAGTAATGAATTGAAAAATCGATTGGAAAAGGAAATAGTGAGATTATCGTAGTGAAAAATTGCATTTTATTCATCTTTATATATAATTGGAAAAGTTTATATTAAATCTGTAATCTGTAATCTGTAATCTGTAAATATTTTAGTGGGGAAATTTATGGAGAATAAATGGAAAGATCGGAAATATTTAAATATACTTAGTTATGATGTGATTTAAGATATAGTGGATTAAATATGTGTCTGGATAAACAGAGGAAGCTGAAAAATTATATTGATAAATATCATCTTGATAGCATTTTTCCATTAGAATTTATGCAAAAGTTGGATGTGGTTGATGTTAAGAAAAATGCTTATCTTACGCATCAGTCATCGAATTTTACTCATCTCTATATTTTGGTTGAGGGGAAACTTAAGGTTGAGTTTTATAATGTTAATGGCAAATTCTTTGTTTTTGCCTTTGCTACTCCTCTTTTTCTTATTGGAGATTTAGAGCTTTTTCATTCCCAAGAGAATAACATAATTAATACTATTTTTGCTCAGGAGCAGTCAGTACTTCTATCAATACCGTTAGAGACGGTGAAAACATTTGGCTTAACGGCTCCTGGATTTCTTGAATTTGTTTGTAAACAACTCAGTAATAAGCTTTTCGAGTCATTTTTGTTTCGGTCGGGAGTATTTTTGACTGTTGAGGATAAATTAAAGCGATTTCTTTATTATAATTCGAAAAGAAATGGATTTGTACAGATATTAGAGAGAAGGGAAGACTTAGCATCTATTTTAGGTGTTTCAGTTAGGCAATTAAATAGGGCTATTAAGAGTTTGAATGAGAAAGGAATCATTATGTCAAAAAATAAGAGAGTTGAAATTATTGATTATGATTTTTTAAAAAAGGATATTGAGTTCCAGTTAGATGTTAAGTGATGTAAATAAGAAATTCTATTTTCCCAAATAGCTGCATTGTTAGTAGGATAAACAATGCAGCAATCAACATAATTTAAATTACAGTCTCACACAATGTTGAAATTATGATATGAAATTAAAGTAACCTGATTCTGAAAAATCTTTACCAGATTCTTTGAAACGCTCCTTTGGTAGTGGATAGCCTAGAGAGAGATATTTTTCAGCGAAATAGAGAGTGCTTTGGCTGGTTAAGCCGATAGTATTAAGGTTGTCAACAACGCTCTTTGGTAGATCGCATTTAATATCTTTAATGTAATCTATGATAGTATTTTTTACCCCACTGCCATCTGGCATTCTTATTTTGGGTCTGTCAATGATATATTCGGGTATTTTTCCTCTGAATGCTTCACGTAAAATATGTTTTTCTACTCCGTTATTGAGTTTGTAAGAAAAATCCAGACTTAAAACATAAGGAACCAATGCTGAATCCATAAAGGGAACTCGTGCTTCAACCGTATTTCTCATGCTTGCCCGATCGACTCTTTGTAAATCAGTTCTATGAAGATTATTTAATCTATATAGGGAGAGATAATGGGGATCGGGATATGTCTTAAATAGATCGTAGCCAGCAAAAATTTCATCACTGCCTTCTCCACATAGAGCGATTTTAAAGCCGAGGCGGTTAGCGATATAATAACCAAAGTGAGCAATATTCGAATCAATTGCATCAATTTGTTCGAAAAATTCACCATAATAGATAGCATCTTGGATGTTATTAATTAATTCTTCCTGAGTAAAGGTATAGATAATGTGTTTTATCTTATTCTCAGAACAATATCTTTGGGCAATTTCAATATCTTTTGAGCCGGGTAATCCAAATGAAATTGCTGTAACATTGTGGTGATATTTGTGTGCAAGATAGAGCACAATGGTACTATCTATACCGCCGCTAAACATGATTGATATAGGTAGATCTGTATCAACCCTCTTTTTGACGGCATTATCTAAAAGTGAATAGACTTTTTCTTTTGCCTGTTCGAAGTTATCGTTGCTTGCGGAAATATTTGTGTCGTAGCTAATATATTTTTCACTGGTAAAGCCGTCGAAAATTGAACCGGGTTCAACGGGTTTAATTTCTGAATTAAACTCGATCAATGATTTTATTTCTGATGCTACATACCAGCTACCCTCTTTTTGGGTGTAATAGAGTGGTTTTATGCCGACGTG
Source organism: Photorhabdus hindustanensis (assembly GCF_002968995.1). Lineage (NCBI taxonomy): Bacteria > Pseudomonadati > Pseudomonadota > Gammaproteobacteria > Enterobacterales > Morganellaceae > Photorhabdus > Photorhabdus hindustanensis. Next base: position 150,193 of record NZ_PUWT01000027.1, on the reverse strand, counting down.
ATCTCTTCCTAAGAAGAATTTATTATTCTTATTATCAAATAGAATAAAACTAAACATTCCATCTAACTTTTTAATAAATGACTTGCCATAGCGAATGTAGGCGATTAGGGCAACTTCTGCGTCGCCACCATTTTTAAATTGGTAGCCTTGTTTAATTAATTCATTTCGAAGAGACTTATAATTATAAATTTGACCATTCAGCACAAGATGAAGATCATGTTCCTGATTTGATATGGGTTGATAGGCTGAATCACGTTCGACAATCGCCAGTCTGTTGGTTGCGATTGCAAAATTATTTCTGACAACCTTTTCATTAAACCGAGATGAATCACCTCGATGTGCTATTTTTGACATTATAGTATGTAGCTTATTCTCAATATCATCAATAAGCCTGTTTTCTGTATTAAAAATACCACCAATTCCACACATAGTGAATTCCTTTGGTTAAGAGTTATCAATGATATTTAAATATCTTCTGGTATAGGGCCAGAATATTTTAATTCATTCACGTTGGCGCCCAATGTGGATATTTCAGCGAAATATTCTGGATAGGTTTGACCAACATGATATGGCTCACTAATAATAAGTGGCTCATCACAATGTAAACCTATTGTTGTGAGCGCCATGATTAATCCATGATCGTAATGACCATCAACAATAACACCGCCTTTATATCCATATGGATTACCATAAATAATTAATTGATCTAGCTTTTCTTCTGATCTAATTCCTATTTTGTCTAATTCTCGCCGAAAATCGGAAATTCTATCTGATTCTTTATAGCGGATATGCTCAATGTTATAGAAAACGCTTTTACCATCGGCAAACGCAGCTAATGCAGCAAGTGCAGGTACCGCATCTGGCGCCAGTGAACCATCGAAATCCTGTGCTTTCAGGGGGCCGCCAGAGCGAATATTGAGACAATCTTCTCTGATAAAGCTGATTTTCGTTCCACTGTTAATTAAATAATCCACTACCGCGCCGTTACCTAATTCTTCCTCAAAGAAACCGTTTAGGGTGACGTCAGAATTCAGTGAGGCGCAAAGTGCAAGGATCGCTGCCGTGCTGGCGGGATCAGCGCCGACGCTAAATTCTGATGGGATAAATCGACTTTTTCCTGTGGTAAAGAAATTGCGGAATTTATCGTCATATTCAATATTGATGCCGGCTTTGCGCAAATTATTAATTGTCGTGTGAACCATCGATGGCGCGGTAATTGTGTCGGTGACTTTTATTTGTAGATCTCGTTCACTGATAGCGCCTAAGTAAAGTAGTCCACTCAGGAATTGAGAGCTTTTTCTGCATGAAATCTCAGTGTAATTACCGATATTTCTGTTTGATTTTATGCTTATTGGTAAAAGTGAATCTGGCCCAACGGCGGTACACTGAATATTGAGTAATTTGAGTGCATTGACCATTTCTGATTGTGAACGTGTACCCAGGGAGTGACGGTATTCTGTAATAAATTCAGTATCAGGTAAATAACCGGATACACCCATTAATAGTCGTAACACAACGCCAGAATTATTTGGGTTGAAGATGATTTTTTTATCAATCTTTCTGATATCTGTACCTTCTACGATTGTTCCTGTAATATCACTATTAAATGATGCTCCTAAACGGGAACAGTTTAATTTCATTGCTGTTGTATTGTTCCCTGATGCCATGTTATTTATTTTACTTGTACCTTCCGTTAATGATGCAGTCAGAATGGCGCGAGTTGAAGAACTTTTTGAGGCAGGTAAAGTTATTGAACCATTTAGTGATTTAGTTTTATTTATTTCGATAAATGGCGGATGATTATTACCATAATACTTCATATTTTTATCTCGCTTATTATACTGTTAGCTAACTTATTCTAGCCCCGAGAGAATTTAAGGATTGGATAAATCCAGGAAAACCATCATCTAATTTATGTATATGATTAACGGTTGTTCGTTCTCTTGCCCCTAATGATGCAATAATATTGGATGCGCAAATCCGATGATCATAGTAGCTAAATATTTCAACGCCTCCGTTTAATGGCCCGTTACCGTTAATCCTTATTTTGTTGAAAGCCCCAGTATCATTAAAAATTAAATAACTTTTGCCTCCCATCATGCGTATGTTTTCGTTGATAATAAATGCCCGTTGGCATTTATGATTATTTATAGCATTAAGACCGGAAAATGTGATATCCCCATTACCATTAATCGCCGCCGCGATGATATTAGTGGCAACGGAAGGGAGTTCATTTAAATGGATTTCATCTGTAATGGCGTTATATTTCCCCTCCAGGCTGATATTAAGTTCATTCTTAATTGGATTATAGTTTAAATTCATACCAAATTTTTTATATATGTCAAATAGTACTCTTTCGTTAATGGTATTCCCAAGATAATAACTTTTTATGGTGACTTTGCTTGGTCGATTAATACTTAATATTGATGAAGCAATGTAGCTTAGTGATGTGAAATCCGAAGGGATATTAATAGTAATATCCTTTGATTGATATTCAGTTGAAATAAATGTACTGCCTATGCGGGTGATTTTGCTCCCCAGTAACGCCATCATGTTAGTTGTTATATCGACATATCCATTCTTAATTTCACCGTTGTTGTTAATGATAAGACTTTTTCCTTTAATAAATGGTGAAACCAAAAGAGAGAATGACAGGAATTGGGTGCTCTTATTGAAGTTTAATGGTGACTGTGATGGATATATTCTCTTGGAAACCATGACGATATTTTCTTTTTGCTTTTCTGCAAGTACATTTAGGTATGAAAAAAATGATTCATCATATAGGCTTTCTCTGTTAAACAGTGAATCATTGCATTTTATATAAACTTCTTTTTCCGTCAGTGAGGCCAAAGCGACGCTGATTCTAAATAACATACCAGAGCCATTAGCATTAATAATCCCATTACAATGATATATTGGACGTGCTCCTTTCAATATGATGTGATTTTTACCTCTGTCCAGAATTTGCAGCCCAAATTGTTGTAAAGCAATAAGGAGATCTTCTGTTTCGGTACACCACGATATATTATTTACGGTAGTTGTTTCTTCATTCAACAGTGCTAATAGTAGCGCTCTTTGGATATGAGGCTTAGATGATGGTATGACTATTTCCCCATTAAGAGTAGAGCCGGGGAGCACGTTAATTTTATTCATGCCAAGCCTCCAGGTAGATCAATTACCATTGGTATTATTCTTTAATTTAACTATTTGCTGTCGATGGCAATAGTTGTAATTTCAACATAATGTTCTGGCTTCACCATCGATTTAACGGCAATGGTGGTATTGACCGGCCGTATATCGCCAAATTTCTCATTAAATGCTCGACAATAATCATCAAAATGTTGGAAATCTGTTAAATGTGTTACTGTGCTGACAACATCAGTCAGTTCTGCACCAAGTTCTTTTAAATATTTCTCAATTTTTTCTATGATAAATAGAGTTTGTTCGTAAGCATTTTCTCCCATAACATTTCCATCACCATCTGAGGCGACACATCCTGCAATAAAGATTTGATTGCCAACTCTTTTTCCTCTTGAATATCCCATTTTATTTTCCCACGGGGAAGGGCTGAATACTGTTTTTCTAACTTCATGAGATGACATAAATACTCCTATAAATGAAAATATATAAGAAGAAGATTTGGGAATAATAAATTAATTTAAACAATTTATTCCATTAACTAAAAAATATCCGTAAATCAATGTAGTATTAATAAAAGTATACAAAGTCTGATATGTCAAATAAAACTAATTATTAAAATGGAATAATTGTTTATTTCCTTATTAAAAAAATGAATAAATATTTTATCTTGACAATAAAATTGTTTTTTATGGAAAAATTTCTATTATTATTGAATTGGTTATATATTAAAGAGATGAATCTGGTTGTATTTTGACTATTTTGTATTTGAAAGTCACCTTAGTTGGAACTATACATGATGATTAGGTTGTCTTAATTTTGATGAAAATTTTATTTATTAATAAAAATAGATAATTTAAAGAGTGAATAAAATGGGTATAAAATAATAATTGTTAACTGATGATGGGGTGGATATGGGCGTTTTTATTTTTATTGAAGCAAGACCGGTTGAATGCTCAGCGATTGATTATATTAGAAATTTAGGGTTTTCTCCTGTATTGTTTACGTCAATGGAATCGATGAATAAAGGATTATATGATGATTTGAAGACGGAATTATTTGATAATGTTTATTATTTAGATACGAGAAGTAGTACAGATATCATTAATTTAATTAAAGATATCTGCATTCCTATTGCCGCGATCTTGGGCTGTTATGATGATTTTATGATTGTGGCGTCTGAAGTGGCGTTAGAATTTGGTTTACCTCACCCGGATATAAATGGTTTGAGGAACGCATTTAGTAAGAAGAATGTTAGGGATATTCTGGCACAACATGGTTATGAACAACCGACCTACGAGGTTTTTTCTTATAATAATATTCCAGAAAATCCTAAAGTTCCTTTTCCGTTTGTTATTAAGCCACTTCGTGATGCGGGGGCTTATGGAGTATCACTTTGTAAATCTCTAGATGATTACCTCCATGTAATTTCAGAAATTTCATCTAATGGCACAATGTCGATGCTTGGAAAAGTCAATGAGGAATTCTTGATAGAAGAGTTCCTGCAAGGAAATTTTTATGGCGCGGAATTAATTTATAGTCATGATGAATGGCATGTAATTGGTATCAATAGAATTTTTGTTTCTCCTGACGATGACCTGTGTATGATAGGTTTATCTCATCCTGCTGAGCTGCCTGAATTTGAGTTTACAATGGTTTGTAAGCTTATTAAAGAGTGGGTAACTGTTTTGGGATTACGAGGTGGCGCAATAAATGTAGAGTTTATTTATACTTCTCGTGGGCCTGTATTAGTTGAAATCAATTTACGCATAGCGGGTGCCAGAGCTGCTCAACAGATTTTCATGACCTCTGGGATTAATATGGTCAAATACTTGGTGGACTTTGTTTGTGGTATTAAAAGTTCTATATCACCAGAATCGGAAAGAGTTTATCCATTTGTCGCTGATGCATTTGTTTTTTATCGTGGTGATGGGATGGTAAATGATATCAAGATAGATGCTGATATCCCTTATTTCATCTCCGCAGGGTTTAAAAAAAACGCCTTTTACTATTTCATTTAAAAGTGAAAGTTCATCGAAAAGTAAAAATTCATCAAAAAATAAAAACTTTGGTTCTATTGTCGGTTATGTTCTGGCTTATGGTAGTAGTTGTGAGGAAGCGATGGAAAATGCGACACGTATTGCTAGCAGAGTACAGTTAAAAACAAATTAATAAGAGATCATCATTATGGCTATTTTAATGGGGTTGATTTCAGCATTGTGCTGGGGAAGTACTGATTTTTTGGCAGGACAAGTGGCAAGAAAAGTCGGCGTTGCTAAATCTTTATTCTACAGTCAGCTATTTGGTTTTTTTGTTTTATCGTTGCTGCTGTTTTTTTATTTTGAGATGTCGTTTGTTAATGTAAGCTTCTTTCAACTGACTATATGTGTTGTTGCTTCGGTTTGCAATTTAATGGCAATGGTGTTTCTGCTTAAAGCGTTATCGATCGGCAAAGCCTCTATTGTCGCGCCGATTGTTTCGCTTTATGGGGCCGTTACCACGATTTTGTCACTGATAAATGGGAAACCAATGACCGCTTTGGTTTTGTTTAGTCTATTTATTTGTGTTGTTGGCGCCTGTCTAACCAGTATACCGAAATCAAAAGATGGACAACGAGAATCATCTGGTTCAATTTTCTTCGCGCTTTTATCTTCATTGATGTTTGGTTTGGGCTTCTGGCTGCAAGGGGAATTTGCTGTTAAAGATCTGGGTGTTATCAATGCATTATGGGTTTACTATTTAACCGCTGTGGTTCTTTTGTTCCTCACGTTGTTACAAAAAGGGAATTTATCATTACCGCCGATTTCAATTATCGCTCTGGTTTTTTCAATTAGTTTCTTTAGTTTGATAGGGTTTGCTTCATTAGCTTACGGCTCTGCTACGGGACATGTTGCAGTTGTTACCGTTTTGAGTTCATTGGCAAGTGGCGTCACCGCATTATTAGGTTTTTTTATTCGCGGAGAACGGTTGAGCCAAATTCAGTGGATGGGCATTGTGATAATAATAGTGGGTGTTATTCTTCTGAAATTATGACGTTTATGATAGTTTGTTTCCCCGAATTCTTCGGGGAAACAGTGAAATAATTACATTGATTTAGGCGCTAGCTTGATTATTTCATTTGATGATTTTCACTTTTCTCTATTATGACCTTTTTATTTTGCTGATGATGCTCTAATGCCGCTATGGATGAGTAAATGAAACGGCCAAATAAAATCAGAAAGCTGATAAGTAAAACCAATTTAATGATCTGAGATCGCTTCTTTTTTTTTCATAGTTTAAAATCGCTATATTGATTCCTCGGCTATTTCTAATTGCCAACCCGTAACGTTATGCCAGTAACCTTGCTCTTTTTCCAGATCGAGCTGCATCAGCGTGTTTTCTGATAAATAATTATAAGGCAGGTAGAGCGCCCAATGACTATCATCAGTAACGAGTCTGAGTGATTCAGGGGTGGTTGTGGATTGACGTTGATTATTGAGTAACGTTGCCAGACGTAGGATTTGAATTAATGGCAGATACTGTTTTTTCTTGAATAAATTGAATCTTGGTAAATCATCCAGTTTTATTGTTTTGCGATGACAGCGAACCAGGGTTGCCAACAGTAATTGTTGTTCCTGATTAAAGCCCGGTAAATTGGTGTTTTGCAGAATATAGGCAGAGTGTCGTTGTAATCCGCTTAAGTTAATACTTAATCCAACTTCATGTAGCATTGCCGCCCAGTGTAAAATCGCTTCGAGTTGAGGTTGTACCAGTTTGGGATTCTGCATTGCCCACTGTTGGTAAAGTGTTTCAGTCGTATTAAGTACGCGCTTGGCCTGTTCTCTGTCGATATTATAGTGTTCAGCTAAACTTTTTGCGGTTCTCTGGCGAATATCTTGATGGCGGAAACGGCCTTCCATTTCATACAAAACACCTTCACGTAGTGCGCCGTCTGAGAGTTGTAGTGTTTTTATGTGCAGAGCATCGAATATACCGCATAAGATAGCCAGACCAGGAATAAAAAAAATGTTTGCGATCGTCTGATAATCCAGGTAGGTCAAAGGTTTTTAATTTTTTGAATTTGAGTATTTCTTTGACTAATATCTCCAATCGTTCAGGAGTGATTAATCCGTCTTTTTCTCCCATTGCGACCAGTACTTCATATACGGCTTTAATCGTCCCTGATGCGCCAAGGGCTGAGTTCCAGCCCGTGATGCGGTATTGCCATGAGAGATTTTCCAGTTTTTGCGCGGCTTCGAGCCGCGCTCTGCGGAATTTCTCTGTGCTAATTTCGTCATCGGGAAAAAATTGGTGAGCGAAACTAATGCATCCCATTCGGCGGCTTTCTACTAATAATGGTTCAAAATTTTCACCGATCACCAGTTCAGTGGAGCCGCCGCCAATATCAATCACCAGTTTACGGTCTTTTTCTGGTTGCGTATGTTCCACTCCCATGTAGATTAGACGGGCTTCTTCATGGCCGGAAATAATTTCAATCGGGTAGGGGATAACGTCTTTAGCGCGTTCAATAAATTCTTTTGCATTACTGGCTTCACGTAGGCTGTGAGTGCCCACCAGACAAACATTATCAGCAGAAAATCCTTGTAATCGTTCAGCAAATAGAGCCAGACAAGCAAGACCGCGCTCCATCGCTTCTTCGCTTAATTGATTGTTGTGGTCAAGGCCGTCGGCAAGATGGACGCGTTGTTTTAAGCGGCCCAGGATCTGAAATGCGCCGTTAACAATTCGTGCGATAATCATATGAAAACTGTTTGAGCCCAGATCAATAGCCGCAATTTCTATTGGTCTGGGTGTTGGCTTGTCGTGTGTTAGCGGCATAAATTAAGCTCTTGGTTCAGGTTGTTCGAGGGCTTTTATATAGTCATAAATAGCCAGTTGTGCCCGGATTTTCCGCTTATTTCCTCGTGGCACATAACTATTGCTCAGTTCTTTATCAACGTAACGGGCTTTGACCGTATCATTGAATTGTAATTCGAGAATATCCAATACCCGTTGTTTTAATTGTGGATCAAGTAGGCAAACCGCAACTTCAATTCGGTAGTCGATATTACGGGTCATCCAATCGGCAGACGAAAGAAAGACTTTTTCATCTCCGTCATTAGTGAATACGTAAACCCGATCATGCTCGAGGAAACGGTCAACAATACTGATGATCTGAATATTTTCGCTAAACCCGGGCTGATTGGGCACCAGTGAACACATACCACGTATCAGCAGACGTATTTTTACCCCCGCTTCTGAAGCGTCGTATAAGCGGTCCACCAGCTCTTTATCAACCAGATTATTAATCTTTAACGTAATGCCTGCGGGCTTATTTGCTTTGGCGTTGGCGATTTCCTGTGAAATAAGCTGGTTGAGCATCGCGCGGGAATTTTGCGGCGAGACCATCAGGTTTTCAAATTTAACTGGACGGTAGGGATTCTCAATGAAGTTGAATACCCGGCGCACTTCGTTAGTAATTTGTGGATTGGCTGTCAGCAAGGAGTAGTCGGTATAGAGGCGAGCTGTTTTTTCATTAAAATTACCCGTACCAATATGGGCATAGCGAACAATTTCTTCGCCTTCCAGACGGGAAATAAGGAACAGCTTTGCGTGAATTTTTAGTCCCGGTGCTGAGAAAATGACATGTACACCCGCTTCGGTTAGCCGTTTGGCCCAATGAATATTGGCTTCTTCATCAAATCGTGCCTGTAATTCAACCACGACGGTCACTTTTTTACCGTTATGGGCAGCATGGATCATGGAATCAATAATGCGGGAGTCTTTTGCTACCCGATAAATATTGATCTTGATGGAAAGTACACTTGGGTCGAAAGAAGCCTGACGTAATAATTCCAACACATGTTCAAAGGTGTGATAGGGATAATAGAGCAGCACATCTTGTTCACGAATCGCATCAAATCCATTGCGGAAATTATCAAACCAAGTGTGTCGTAATCTCGGCAAGGGTTTATTGAGTAGATTTCTCTTCCCCTCGTTGGGGAATTTAATGAAATCTTTAAAATTGTGATAGCGTCCGCCAGCAATCACCGAGTCATCATTTGATAAACCAAGTTTGCTACGCAGTAATTCTACCATTTCATCTGGCATTTCTCGTTGGTAAACGAATCTTACCGGTTCCGCTGTCAGCCGTTGTTTCAGCGTGGATGACATCAGTTCGAGCAAGCTTGATTCCATCTCTGTGGCTAGATCATATTCAGAATCACGGGTCATTTTCATTGAATAGGCGTTCAGGGAATCATAATCGAAAAAACCTTTGAAAATTTCATCAAGACAATAACGCATAATATTGTCTAGCAGGATCATTGATTTGCGGCGGTGGGGCATTTCAGGCGGCAAGTTAACAAAACGTGGCACCTTATCTGACGGAATTTCCAATAGCGCATATTGAATATTCTGGCCGTGGACAATTTCAACCGCCAGGTAAGTGTAGTCATCTTTCAGAAATTCAACCAGATTGGTTTCTGGATTGATTAAGATTGGCGTAGTGTGTGGTCGCAGATGTTGACGAAAATATTGGCGTAACCAGATTTGTTGATTGGGTGAAATTTGTCGTTCATTGATTAGAAAAATTTGATTACGAGCGATTTCTAATAGCAATTCATTATAGAGCACATCAAATTCTTGATCGGTTTTAGCCACTTTAGCTTGAATTTTTTTCAGTACATTTCGAGCGCTGGTGGCCGATCCTCGTTCTTCATTAATTAATATTCGCCGTTTCACATCAGCAAAACGGACTTTGTAAAATTCATCCAGATTATTGGAGTAAATACCAAGGAACCGCATCCGTTCTATTAATGGATTGCTCTTATCCGCTGCTTCTTGAAGCACACGTTCGTTGAATGATAACCAACTAAGTTCTTTCTCGGTATAGAGCCTGTCTTGGGACATTGTTACTCCAGGTGTTAAGGTAAAAGTATTAAAACTTTGAATACGACAGGGCGTCGTTTGTCGCTATATTCTTGTCTGTAGTTGTTGACTCACTTTTTCATCTTCCTTGGATACAAAATATTGATGTTGGAAAACGCACATGCGAATGGCTGTGCGGTAACTACCGTTAATAAAGAATTCGTCTATTAATTCGCCTTCAGTATAGAAACCTAGCTTATTATAGATATGAATGGCCTTGGCGTTCTCTTTATCAACAATCAGGTAGAGTTTATACAGATTAAGGACGGAAAATGCATATTCCATCGCCAGTTTTGCCGCTTTGGTTGCATGACCTTGGCCCTGATGTGCCGGATCGATAATAATCTGAAATTCTGACCGGCGGTGGATATAGTCGATTTCGACTAATTCAACTAAACCCACTTTGGCGTCAGAACCTTCGATAATAAACCGGCGCTCGCTCTGGTCGTGAATATGTTTGTCATAGAGATCGCATAGTTCAACGAAAGCTTCATAAGGTTCTTCGAACCAGTAACGCATTACGCTGGCGTTGTTATCTAATTGATGGACAAAAGGGAGATCTTCCCGTTCAAGGGGACGTAACCTAACAGGTGGGGTATGAGAACCACCAGACATTTGACACCTCAGTGTTTTTAGTAAAAAAGGAGCATAATTAATAATAGTTCGCAGTGCCGGGTATGTTACCACAGCACTGTAATTAGCCGTTAATGCCGTTAATATACCCATTAGGGTATAAGTAAATTATTCTGCGGCATAGCCTTCTGGAGGGAGAATCTTTCCATCCAGATACGCTTTGCCATTAACCATACTTAGGCGCCCTTCGATAAACCAGTTGATAACTAACGGATAGATGTCGTGTTCCTGAGTCTGAACTCGTTTAACAACCTCATTTTCCTGATCACCGGCAAAAATAGGAACTTTAGCTTGCAGGATCACCGGACCGCCATCCAGTTCTTCTGTTACAAAATGGACGGAAGTACCGTGCTCTGTATCACCATTTTCTATCGCTTTGCGGTGAGTATGCAGGCCAGGATATTTGGGCAACAGAGAAGGGTGAATGTTTAGCAGGCGGCCAAGATAGTGCTGAACAAAATCTGGCGTCAGAATACGCATATAACCCGCTAGGATCACCAAATCTGGTTGATACTGATCAATGGCATGTTTCAACGCTTCATCATAAGCCTGACGATTTGCATAGTCTTTTGGGCTAATAACATGAGCGGGAATATCCGCCTGTTTAGCGCGTAACAGACCGTAAGCATTTGCTGTATTACTAAATACCGCGCAAACTTGCCCATTGATTCTGTTCTGCTGGCAGGCATCAATCACCGCCTGGAGATTGCTTCCGCTGCCAGAGATGAGTACAACGATATTTTTCATTTAATAACAACCTGTTGTTCACCCTCTTGCAGTGTCGCGATAGAGCCGATATGCCAGGCTTTCTCACCGGCGGCAGTGAGTAATTCAATGGCCTGTTCGACGGCTGTTGGTGGTAATGCAATTACCATCCCGACACCACAGTTGAATGTACGGTACATTTCATGGCGGCTAACATTGCCTGTCTGTTGCAGCCAATTAAATATGGCCGGCCACTGCCAACTGGATTCGTTAATCTGTGCTTGGGTATTTTCAGGCAGAACACGCGGAATATTTTCCCAGAAACCGCCGCCGGTTAGATGAGCAATAGCGTGAACATCAACGTGTTCAATCAAGGATAAAAGAGATTTCACATAAATTTTTGTCGGGGCGAGCAGGTGATCTGCCAGTGATTTACCTTCAAGCTCGGTTGCTTCTGGATCTGTGTTGCTGACGGCCAGAATTTTGCGTATCAGAGAATAGCCGTTTGAGTGAGGGCCGCTGGCGGCGAGGGCAATCAAGGCATCACCCGCTTGAACCTTACTGCCATCGATAATTTCTGATTTTTCAACCACGCCAACGCAGAAGCCAGCAACATCATAATCTTCGCCGTGGTACATCCCCGGCATTTCTGCGGTTTCTCCACCGACCAGAGCACAGCCGGATAATTGACAGCCTTCCGCGATACCGGTGATAACGCTGGCGGCAGTATCAACGTCCAGTTTTCCGGTTGCATAGTAATCGAGGAAAAATAGGGGTTCTGCGCCTTGAACAACCAAGTCATTAACGCACATTGCAACTAAGTCAATGCCGATAGTGTCATGGCGTTTGAGATCCATTGCCAGACGTAACTTGGTGCCGACGCCATCAGTACCAGAAACCAGAATAGGTTCGCGGTATTTTTGTGGTAATGCGCATAAAGCGCCGAACCCGCCTAAACCACCCATAACTTCTGGGCGACGGGTCTGTTTTACAACACCTTTAATACGGTTGACTAAGGCATTACCAGCGTCGATATCGACACCGGCGTCTTTATAACTGAGAGAGGTTTTGTTGGTCACTCGAAGCCCCCAAGGCGGTTGCGTTTGATAAATTAAGACAGAATAGTAACAATTCTAACAGTCTAAGCAAACGTTTGCGAGACTCTTGTTTAGGATCAAAATTCTCGCAAGTAGGGCTGTGTTTGATGAAAATCAACGGATTGGTAGTGGTGTTATGGTTAAAAGAGGGTATAATCTCGCGGTTTTTTTGTCTGCTGGCGACATGACATACAGTAGGAGAAGTCCATGAAGATCGTTGAGGTGAATCACCCACTTGTTAAACATAAACTCGGTCTGATGCGAGCGAATGATATCAGCACCAAACGCTTTCGTGAACTGGCCGCAGAAGTTGGAAGCCTTCTGACTTATGAAGCAACTGCTGATTTAGAAACTGAAAAAGTCACTATTGATGGCTGGTGTGGTCCAGTGGCAGTTGAGCAGATTAAAGGTAAAAAAATAACTGTCGTACCTATTCTGCGTGCTGGGTTGGGGATGATGGATGGTGTATTGGAGAATGTTCCCAGTGCCCGGATCAGCGTCGTAGGGGTTTATCGTAATGAAGAAACCTTAGAACCTGTCCCTTATTTCCAGAAACTGGCCTCCAATATTGATGAACGTATGGCTCTGGTGGTTGACCCTATGTTGGCAACCGGCGGCTCTATGATTGCAACTATCGATTTACTGAAAAAAGCTGGCTGCCAGTCGATTAAAGTGCTGGTTTTGGTGGCCGCTCCTGAAGGTATTGCTGCGTTGGAAAAAGCCCATCCTGATGTGGAACTGTATACAGCCTCTATTGATGAGAGACTCAATGAACAGGGATACATTGTGCCTGGCCTGGGGGATGCAGGCGATAAGATATTTGGTACGAAATAATAAGTTAGCCGACTTTTGAGTCGGCTTTTTTTTTGGTTCTAGCGCAAGAATATTAAGAGGATAAAGAAAATGACCCGTCGTACGATTGGAATAGATGAGCGGCCTCCTTTTTTACAGACCATTCCACTCAGCTTCCAACATCTTTTTGCTATGTTTGGTGCGACGGTATTGGTGCCGATTTTGTTTAAAGTCAACCCAGCGACAATTCTGCTGTTTAACGGTATCGGTACATTGTTGTATCTGGTGATTTGTAAGGGAAAGGTTCCGGCGTATTTGGGATCGAGTTTTGCTTTTATTTCGCCGGTTTTATTGTTGTTGCCGCTGGGATATGAGTTGGCTCTAGGCGGGTTTATTCTGTGCGGTGTGCTATTTTGTCTGGTTTCACTGATTGTCAAGGTGGCAGGGAGAAGTTGGATTAATGCGCTGTTTCCGCCTGCGACAATGGGGGCGATTGTGGCTGTTATCGGTCTGGAACTTGCGGGTGTTGCGGCTGATATGGCGGGTTTGCGTCCGGCGGAAGGTGCCAGTATTGATCCGACAACGTTGACAATTTCTCTGGTAACGCTGGCGGTAACTGTGCTGGGTTCAGTGATGTTCCGTGGGTTTCTGGCCATTATCCCGATTCTCATTGGCGTATTGGTAGGTTATGCGTTGGCGTTTCTGATGGGGGTAGTTGACCTGACGCCAATACGTGAAGCGCCGTGGTTTGCATTGCCAACTTTTTATACCCCACGTTTTGAATGGTTCGCTATTATGACGATCTTGCCTGCGGCGCTGGTTGTGATAGCGGAGCATGTTGGTCACTTAGTTGTGACGGCGAATATTGTGAAGAAGGATTTGTTAAAAGAGCCGGGTTTGCATCGTTCTATGTTCGCAAATGGTTTATCAACTGTGATTTCCGGTTTCTTTGGTTCAACGCCGAATACGACTTATGGTGAAAATATTGGTGTCATGGCAATTACCAAAGTGTACAGTACCTGGGTTATTGGTGGTGCTGCGATATTGGCGATTTTGCTCTCCTGCGTCGGTAAATTGGCGGCGGCAATTCAGGCCGTGCCGGTTCCAGTCATGGGCGGTGTCTCGCTGTTGCTTTATGGGGTTATTGGCGCATCAGGTATTCGGGTGCTGATTGATTCCAAAGTGGATTATAATAAAGCACAAAATCTTATCCTAACTTCTATTATTCTTATCATTGGCGTCAGTGGGGCGAAAATTAATATCGGTGTCGCTGAACTTAAAGGTATGGCGCTGGCAACGATTGTAGGTATCGGGATGAGTTTGATTTTCCGACTGGTCGCTATTTTCCGTCCCGAAGAACGATATATTGAATCTTCCGTTGAATCTGTTAAGCACGGTAAATAACAGAGCAATAAACTTGGGCTGATTTCCCCGCTTTGGGTAGTTTTCATTATTAAGAGGCGGGGATGATGGTCATTATTTTATTCGTAAGGGAGGCAGGAAAGCAAATGTTCGCCACCAATGAGAGGAATGAGTTTTAACAGAACTTCATCGTGGAGTCCAGGTTCTGACGCAGTGATGAATTTTACTTTGCGTTGCCGCCAATCTAGAGTTTGGATCAAAGTTGTTGCTACTATGCAAGGTTGTTCCAGATTAGTAACAGGTACTTCTGTAGGTGCTCCTCTGATACTGGTGCTAATAGGACAACAGATAACTAATCCAGTTAGTCGGTTATAGGTTTCATGCGATAATATGAGTGTTGGGCGATATTTGCCAATTTCTTTGCCTTTTGTTGGTTCGAAATCAAGCCAGCAAATATCTCCACGTTTAGGAACAAACATCAGTAATTGAGTTCCTTGTGATTCGGAGCTGCCAGTTCATCAGCATGCGCAGTGTAAGCGGATAAGCCATTTAATAAATCAGACTCGGTTAACCGTTTCTTGACGGCTTTTTGAATAACTAATCCTTCTTCACTGATGTTAATGTTTACGATATCACCCGCTTCAAGATTAGGTATCGTTTTCAGATTTCCCGATAATCGTAGAGCAATACTGTTTCCCCATTTTTGCAAAACTGCTTGAGTGCGCATATCTATGCCTCCATAAATGTTTCTTCATGTCTAGTAAGTATACATTATAACCGTATGAGTATCTACTAAGTAGATACAAAAGAAAGCCATTATCTAGGGTATCAGATTTGTTTAGTGTGGAGTAAAAAAGGAGCGAAAAGCTCCCTTCAAGTGTTTATCGGACTACGTACCAGTTTCGTTTTTCATTGAGATACTGAACAGTACCCTCTCTTTCGGATTTTTTTAGGGCGCTGTAAGCAGCTCTCATACGTTCCGCTTTTTTAGCTACCGCTTTTTCGAGTTCAAGCTTTTCTTTTTCAGCTTGTTCGTTATGTATGTATGACATAACCCCTCCCGTTTGGATCTAACTTATCTATTATGGTAAAGCCGTTTTGTGTCACAAATCGATATATATACCGCTTATAGACCCTGTTTAGTCGCTCATCTGCGGCTAGTAAAATGTATCCACTAGGGCTGACCGCATTATAGTGCTCATTAATCAGCCTTTCAACTGCGTACATAATTCCTATCATCTGATTATGGTTATTTGTAGGACACCTCTCAAATAGCGTGTTGTTATCTAAATTGTTTTTTGCATCAAATGAGACTTCGAAAAAATTGTTTAAATCGAAGCTGTAATTTTCAGGTAAAAAGACAGAAGGATCTCCCTTTGAAATAATCTCCATTATCCCCGTCATCTTTCAAGTTGCCTCTTTGTTGGCTGCACTCGCTCACCCCGGTCACATAGTTTGCTATGCTCCCGGGGATTCACTCCCTTGCCGCCGCGATGCACCTTGAAATCCATAGGGTATATAATCAAGGTATATTCCACGCCAGACACCTCAAAATCTGAGATATGTGCTTCACCATATCCCAAGTTTTCTATTTTAAATGGCATAGATTTTCCTAAAATTTCAACGTATTGAAACTTTATATTCCAATATTCTTCAATCAATTGATTTCAGCGCAGTATAATACAGAATCTCTTGTTCAAACTTAACGTGAAAAATAAATGCGTGCGGCGCCGCAAAAAAAGAGGTTACAAAGTCAGTTAGCGATATCTGTTAGTCAGAAGTAACAGATATCGTTTTAACTTTATGTTTATTCATTGAAATTGCGGTAGATAATCACGGTTTATTGTTAATACGTCATTCAACAGTGGTGAAGCAATGTCTACATCGGCAACCAGTGGGTTGGTGATCAGTGCCAATAGTGCGGCGTGGCGGTCGCCATGAACTGCTGCTTTGATCGTCAAACGTTCGTAAGTTTTTATCTGTTGTGTCAGAGGATACATACTGTCAGGCAGGCGGCCGAACGTTAGCGGGTGGGCGCCTTCTGCATTAATAATACAATTGGTTTCGATGACGGCATCGTCCGGTAAACCCCGAATAGCGCCGTGGTTTGTGGTATTGACTACCAATTGGCTATCGAGATTGTTATGAATGGCGCAAATCAGATCCAGTGCAACCTCAGAATAGAATGCGCCACCGCGGAAACTGAGTTGCTCTGGCTTGTGATCAAGTTCTGCGTCAGCGTACAGTTCAAATAGTTCCTGTTCTACTTTCATGACCTGTTCTGCCCGGGTGCCTTGTGCGACAGCGGCTTCGCGCTCTTCCTGTAACATATTGCGAGTTTGGTAGAAGTAGCGGTGATAAGGGCAAGGGATTGCGCCTAGTGCTTTAAGTAGTGGCGGAGGCCAGGGGGCCTCTTGAATATTATTCATGGTTAAGACTGCACCATTGCATAGCATATCAAGTACCTGTTGAGTTTTATCCTGACCTGCAACCAGTACTTGGTGTACCCAGACCATATGATTCAGCCCGGCAAAGTGTAGCTGCACGTCCTGATAAGGGCGTTGTAGCATATTAGCTATCATGTGATGCATTGTGACCGGGACATTACATAAACCAATGATTTTTGCTTTGCTATAGCGGGAAATTGCTTCGGTAACGATCCCGGCTGGATTGGTGAAGTTAATAATCCATGCGTCCGGTGCAAGTTGTTCAACTTTATGGGCAATATCCAGCAAAATGGGGATGGTGCGTAATGCTTTGGCAAAGCCGCCTACGCCGGTAGTTTCCTGACCGATCAAGCCATATTTTAGCCCCAGACGTTCGTCCGCAGCGCGAGCCGGAAGCTGGCCGACACGTAATTGAGTTAAAATAAAATTAGCCCCGCGAATGGCGTTATCTGGTGTGAAATGGACGCTGACAATAACGTGTTCCATGCCATGACGAGCTAACATACGGCGAGTAAGCGCGGCGATAATTTCTACTTTCTGTTTTCCACTGTCAATGTCAACTAATGCCAGCTCGGATAGTGGAATGTTTTTTTGGTGTTGAATAAGCCCTTCGACTAATTCAGGGGTATAACTGCTACCGCCGCCAATAACGGCTATTTTGATTCGTTTCATACCTTTTCCTCTTGTGATGGTATTCGGCGATAGAGTTCAATCATATCGCTGGCAAGATCTTGAATAACCATTGCGTTCATTAAATGATCTTGCGCATGGACAGTGATGAGATTGACAGGTAATTTACCGCAGCCTTCATCCAATCCGATGAGGGTGGTTTGAATCGTGTGTGCTTCTTTGATTGCCTGTTGGGATTCAGTCATCAGTGTTTGTGCCGTTTGAAAGTCGCCGTTTCTGGCATGTTGTAATGCCATTAGCGCATGACTGCGCGCGCTTCCGGCATGAACCAGCAGTTCTACAATAATTTTTTCTAAATCAACAAATTGTTCTAAATCCATGTGTAAATCCTCCGAAAATTAGGGTTGGGATTGAGTTTCTACACCGGTGGATGCTGTGTTTTCTCGCTGTTTATTTTCTTCGTTGACCAACTGTTTTTCATAAATTTTGAAGAAGGGATACCAGATAAAGAGGTCGATTATCATTAGTATGAACACTAGCACTGCCGCACGATAATCCCAGGCAGCGGAAATCATTGCGCCGAATGGCGCTGGCGTAGTCCAGGGGGAAAGGGCGACCATTTTATGCACCAGGCCAAGATGCAGAGTGCTGTAGGACAATACTGCATTGACCAATGGCACAACCAGTAGTGGAATGAATAAGGTTGGATTCATCACAATCGGTGAGCCAAATAACAGTGGTTCGTTAATATTGAATATGGATGGAACCACACCTAGTTTTCCGATAGTACGCAAATGTATAGAACGGCTGCGCAGATAAAGAATCGCCAGAACCAGCGTAGAGCCAGAGCCGCCAATACAGATATAAAACGACCAGTAAGGATCAGTAAAAATTTGTGTTGCAGCCGTACCTTGAGCCATTAATGTTGCATTGGCAGCAATATTTGCCATAAAAATAGGGGCCATCAAGCCAGTGACAATGTTGGCGCCATGAATACCGGCAAACCACAGTAAGTTAGCAATGAGTAGCGCCAATATAATGGCGGGCAGAGTATCACCGATGGAAATGAGTGGATGGAACATCTGCATTATGGCTGCGGGAATAAGTAGATTGAATTCACTCTGTAATAGCAAGCTGGCAGGATAAACTGTCAACAAGATACCTATGACTGGGTACAGAAGTTCAAAAGAACGGGCAATTGCTGGCGGCACTTGTGTTGGCATTCGGATGGTGATGTTATATTTTTTTAGTAAACGTGTTAGTTCAACTGACCAGATAGCGCAAATTAATGCGGTAAATACACCCGTGCCACCGAGGAAATCGAGTGCTATTTTATTTTCTATCTGCGGTGCTGCTGCTAGCAAAAACGCCATTAGTGACAGTAAAGCAGAAGTTAGCCCGTCCAGACCGTAAGATTTAGCTAAACTGTAGGCGGTGCCGACCGAAACAAAGACACTCATTAAACCCATAGTCATAAAGTAAGGCATAGTTATGGTGTCCCAGTGGGTTTTGGCAAAGGACAACCAGGCTTGGCCGAATGAGGATGCAGTCTGTAAATCGAAGGGTGGGTTTGCCACAATTAACATCATGCTGCCGATGATCAAAAATGGCATGGCTGAGATAAAGCCGTCACGCATTGCAATGATATGCCGTTGGTTACCGATTCGCCCGGCAATCGGGATAATATAGCTTTCTAAGACGCGCGTAAAAGAGGTATAGAGACTCATGGGAGGACTCCGAGTGGTGGTGAAATTGATTATTCCAACAGGCTTAATGCCTTATCGAGAACCTTATCACCACGAAGAGTGCCATAATCCGTCATGTCAATAACGTCTATTGGTTTGCCGTGTGGTTTGGCGATAGCGGAAAGATGGGCTAATTGATATCTCACCTGTGGGCCAAGTAAAACAACGTCAGCGTCGGTTATCTGGTGTTCTAATTCAGCCGTGGGGGCAGCTTTGATCTCAATGTCCAATGCCCGTTTTATCACTTCTGCTCGCATACGTTGTACCAACATGCTGGTGGACATACCGGCCGCACAACACAATAGGATTTTTTTCATTGCTAAGTCTCCAGTTTGTTATATTGTTTCTTATGGGATAAGTGGTTAATCAAAGCTTTCACCTTTTATTAAGACTAGCAATTTATGTTAAATATGTTGCGATTTTGTTCGCATATTAATCAAGAATAGTTTAAGAAATAGGGATAGAATGTGATCTTCGTTTGTATTGTATAGGTATTGTACATGGCGTGAAAATGTCAAATTATATAGGATGTTGCAGCGAGATTTTTCACTTATGGAGTAAGAGTGAGTGTTTGGATACAGTAAGTATTGGCAACTGGTGATGAAGCAATGCTAAAGTTAATCCCTGAAACAGATTTCTATATCAAACTTAACATGACAGAGAAAAATGCAGAACACACTCAGGCTTTCATTGAACGCAGAGTGAAAGATTTTTCTTTGCCTGGATTTGTTACTCCACACGGTTACCGCTTACTGACATCTGTTTCTGGCAATCAATATAGATTGGTGACTGATGCAGATATGCCGGAGACGGTTTACGCGGTAAAGCTCGAATTTATGGAACATATTGTTCCATCAAAAAAAACATGCACACAGATACTTGTATGGCGTACAGTCCTTCCTCAACATGACGGGGCAGTGCGAGGTTTGCCACAAGAGTTTTTTAGATTTTTCCTTGAAAGATACTCCATTGTCGTGTCTGACAGTGAGCAAACGCTAGATGGACGTAGGTTTTGGGAGCGTATGATTGCTTGGGCTATCAGCATTAGTGGGTATCATGTGTATGTTTCTGATGGCACTAAAGAGGAACGTCCACTGAACCTGATTACCTCGTGGGATGACTTCTATGTAACCTGGGCTAATTATTGCTGGGGTTATGATAAGGATTATCACTATCATCGCCTTTTTGTTATCAGTAAAGAGCTATTACGTTGATCTCTGCTAAGAATGAATAAAACTCACTATCTGATGGCTTTTTCTTAAATAATATAGCTCTTAAATAACATAATTCTTAAATAACATAGGACTGAAAACTTAGATTTTTCCTGCTCTTACATGGGGAATATTTTATAGGAATTTGCGATCCGTTCTGTGCTATGACGAGATATTATGCGCTGCTGGGGCTGGAATGGATTTAACTTATTGAATCCTAAAAATAGTTTTTTTATTCTTTACCTATACAGTTCATTTACAACTATTTTCTGTGATAAACTTGTTGGCGTTTATTACCAGCTCTGTTTGAGGTGCTTCTGAACACACCATCGCAGCTTTCGTTACCTTTGTATCTTCCCGATGATGAAACTTTTGCCAGTTTCTTTCCGGGGGAAAATGCCACCCTGTTAGCTGCAATCAAATTGGCCATTAATCAGCCGCATGGCAGCTATATTTATTTTTGGTCCCGTGACAGTGGGGGCCGAAGTCATTTGTTGCATGCCGCCTGTGCTGAGTTGTCCCTGAAAGATGAAGCTGTGGGTTATGTTCCGCTGGATAAACGTGCCTATTTTATCCCTGAGGTGCTTGATGGCATGGAACACTTATCACTGGTTTGTATCGATAATATTGAGAGTATCGCTGGTGATGAAGAGTGGGAAATGGCAATTTTCAATCTTTATAATCGCATTCTGGAGATTGGCCGCACTTGTTTGCTTATTAGCGGCGATCGTCCACCTCGCCAGATTAATCTTAAGTTACCTGATTTGGCTTCTCGTCTAGACTGGGGGCAAATTTATAAATTACAACCGCTTTCCGATGATGAGAAATTACAAGCTTTGCAATTGCGAGCGAAGTTACGCGGCTTTGAATTGCCAGAAGATGTAGGGCGCTTTTTACTGAAAAGATTGGACAGAGAAATGCGGACTCTGTTTATGGCGTTAAATCAGTTAGATCACGCTTCGATAGTTGCTCAGCGCAAGCTGACGATTCCATTTGTGAAAGATATTTTGCATCTTTGAAGAAGAAGATGATGGTGGTGTCACCATCATCATATCTATTCTTAATCAATCAAGAAGTTCTTTTACTTTTTCCGGTGGGCGCCCAAGTCTAGCTTTATCACCGCAAACGACGATTGGGCGTTCAATCAGTTTAGGATTGGCAATCATCGCTTTCAGTAAATCATGCTGAGTGAGCTTTTCATCAGCCAGATTCAACTCCTTGTATAGATCTTCTTTCGTTCTCATCAATTGGCGAGCATCATGGAAACCAAGCTGTTCTAGCAGAACGGATAATTGCTCTACAGTGAGAGGAGCCTCCAGATAGAAAATAATCTGTGGTTTAATTCCTCGTTCTTCAATAAGAGCCAAAGTTTCACGGCTTTTGGAGCAGCGGGGATTATGATAAATCGTCACCTGTTGCATGAGAGTTCCTTAACGTTTGTATTGACTGTAACGCTGTTGTAGCTGGCGTAATTGATCGATACGAGCATCATAACGTGCTTGATCGTAACTGCCTAATTTTACGAGTGCGCTGGCACTACTGAGATACTTGATGGCATTGTCAAATTGACCGCGAAGTGCCATTTCTTCAGCATACGCTGATAGTTCTTCATGGCGTTTGCCTTGTTTGGCGGCAGCTTCGGCCATCAGGCGCCAACCGTTTGGATCATCCGGGTTATTGAATGTATAGCGATGGAGCAGCTTTAAAGCTTGTTGATATTGTTTTGCGTGAATAAACGCATTAGCGAGATTAATTTGTAATACCAAATTGTCCTTTTGTTTTTGTAAGGCGTTCTGTAACCGGGTGATAGCTTGAGCAATTCGGTTCTGTTCAATGTCGATATCAGTCATTGTGTCAATAAACCAGACATTATCCGGCTGTTTTGCTAATAGTGGTTCCAGAATAGCCCGTGCCTCAGTGTATTTTTTATCTTGAGAAAGCAAGATTGCCCGGCCATAAGCGGCGGCAAGTTGCTCTTTAGCTGTGCCTCTACGGTAATTTTCTAAAATTTGCTCAAGATAGCCGCGTTGCTCTGTGCTGTACATGCCCATAACCCGGACTCTGGCGAACAGAAAATCTTGAGATTGTGGAATGTTCTGGGCCGGATATTGATTAGCACGGTTACGCGCATCAGCAAGACGGCTGTCAGGTAACGGGTGAGTGAGTAACATTTCCGGTGGTTTAGAACTGTAACGGGTTTGATCTACCATGATTTGCATAAAAGCTGGCATACCTTGAGGATCAAAGCCAGCTTTACGTAGTGTCTGCATGCCAATGCGATCAGCTTCTTGTTCATTGGATTGAGTAAAACTGATCATGCCTTGTTGTACACCGGCAAGAGTACCACTGAGGGCTGCCATTCCTGCTTGCGGGTTAGCCATTAGCAAAAGGATAGAACCCAACGTGCCTGCCCAGGCTAACGGTGCTGTACGTTGCTGATCTTCCATCATTCGTGCCAGGTGGCGTTGAGTGACGTGAGAAATTTCGTGAGCCATTACGGAGGCAAGCTCGCTTTCATTACGGCTATAACGAAAAAGTGCGGCATGGAGTACCACATTTCCGCCAAAGAAAGCGTAAGCGTTGATATTCGGGTTATCAATCAGATAGAAATGGAAAGGCGTTTTAACCGAGTCAGCATGAGCCACTAACCTCTGTCCAATGGCATTAATATATTGTGTCAACAATGGGTCATAAATCAGCGGAGCGTTGTCACGCATTTGGCGAACATAGAAATCTCCCATTGCCAGTTCCTGATTGATGCTCAGGATTGAACCTGCCGTGGTGCCGATATCCGGCAATGAATCTTCAATAGAGGCGCTGAGAACTGAGGGACTTGTGAGCAATAATGTACTGATTAATATTGCTGTCAGAGATTGATTAGACATTATTTTCATAAAACAAAAATGCTCTCATTTGGCCATCGTCTTAGATAATGCGTGTATGATAAATAAGGGTACCTTAAAATTAATCAATTAGTACAATTTTTAAGAAAAATAGAAATATGAATATTGCTATCAAGGAGCCTGGTCAATGCTGGATATGATTATACAGTGGTATCGCCGTCGGTTTACTGATCCGCAAGTTATTGCGTTATTTATCATCCTTTTAGCAGGGTTTTGTATTATTTATTTCTTACATGGCATTTTAGCGCCTTTGCTGGTAGCGATTGTTCTTGCCTACTTGCTGGAATGGCCAACTGCTAAACTTGAAAGATTGGGATGTTCGCGCACAGTGGCTGTTTGTATTGTGCTGATTATTTTTTCCGGTATTAGTTTGTTGGTTATCTTTATTGTAGCGCCAACCGCATGGCAGCAGGGGATTAATCTGTTGTCAGATATACCCAATATGCTTAATCGGTTTAATGAATATGCCCAAACATTACCGGCTCGTTATCCGGTTTTGGTTGATGCTGGCATCATTGATGTGATGGCTGAAAATCTGCGTAGCAAAATTTCAACGGCTGGGGAATCTGTGGTGAAGTTTTCGGTGGCTTCATTGATTGGTTTATTAACGCTGGCTATCTATCTGATTCTTGTGCCACTGATGGCCTTTTTCTTGCTAAAAGATAAAGCCCAGATACTGCAAGCATTGCAACGAGTCCTGCCACGTAACCGCATTTTGGCCGGACAGGTATGGCGCGAGGTGAATCAACAAATTACTAACTATATTCGGGGTAAAGTCACCGAGATGGCGATCGTCGGTATTTGTACCTACGCGGTGTTTGCATTTCTTGGATTGGATTATTCATTGCTGCTTTCTGTTTTGGTTGGGCTATCAGTGTTAATTCCCTATGTGGGGGCGCTTATTGTCACGATTCCTGTTGTATTGGTTGCGCTATTTCAATGGGGAGTCGGGACAGATTTCTGGACCTTGATTATTGCTTATTTGGTCGTTCAGGGGCTGGATGGTAATTTGCTGGTGCCGATTTTATTCTCCGAAGCGGTGAACTTGCACCCTTTGGTAATCATTCTTTCTGTGATTACTTTTGGTGGTTTGTGGGGATTCTGGGGCGTATTTTTTGCTATTCCGTTGGCGACGCTGATTAAGGCGGTTATTCATGCATGGCCGGAAGAGATAGTTATAACAGAAGACGATGAAATAAAAGAGTAAATCTATTTTTAATGATACTGGTACCCGTATTAGAAGAAGCACGGGATGGGGATATCCCTCCCGTACTTGCCTTTGGCATCTTGAGCTGTTAAATAAGCGTGATTAAATTTTGAATCATTTTCTATTTAAGGATGCTGTTTCAGATAATCCACCACGACTTGGTGGTGATCACTGGTCTTAAATTTATCAAAAACGTGCTCAATATTGCCGTTGGTATCGATCAAGAAACTGATACGGTGGATACCATCATAGATTTTTCCCATAAACTGTTTCTCGCCCCAGACACCAAACTGTTCAGCAACTTGATGATCCTCATCGGACAACAATGTGAAGTTCAGCATTTCTTTCTCCACAAAGCGTGACAATTTACTTGGGGTATCTGTGCTGATGCCTAGCACTTCAACACCGGATGCCTTTAATGTATCCATTTCATCGCGCAGACCACAAGCTTGTACAGTACAACCAGGAGTCATTGCTTTAGGGTAAAAATAGACTAAAACACGCTGACCTTCGAAATCAGATAAATTGATTGTTTCTCCATCTTGGTCAGGAAGGCTGAACTGAGGGGCCTTATCACCGGCTTTCAATGGGTTCATCCCGTATTCTCCGTTTAATCTTTCAACTAAAGTGGTTCAAGAATACTAATACTGCCTTGTGCATTTAGATCTGTACATAACTTATTAAACGCCTGCTTAATAATTATGCCGTCATCCTCTAA
The DNA here is from genome assembly GCF_002968995.1 of Photorhabdus hindustanensis. Classification (NCBI taxonomy): domain Bacteria; kingdom Pseudomonadati; phylum Pseudomonadota; class Gammaproteobacteria; order Enterobacterales; family Morganellaceae; genus Photorhabdus; species Photorhabdus hindustanensis. Next base: position 124,696 of record NZ_PUWT01000027.1, on the reverse strand, counting down.
TAGACTATGGGCGGTAATCTGGATCTGCAACCGAGAAGGGATATCGCCTTCTGGCGGCTGTGTTTTTGATACCAGTTCAGCAATATTAAAATCCTGTGTGGTAAACAGATTGGTAAACTGCTCGACAATACCGGGTGAATCATCAACATCAACCTTAACGAAAACCGTGGAAGGAAATGTTGTATGGGCATCGCACTTTGTGCGTTTCATGACGATAAGAAGATCGAGCTCGGCTCCTTTCTGTGGCAGTGAAGATTCAATCATTGTGATAGCGTTCCAGCTACCGGAAAGCAGCATAATGAAGGTGAATTCCTCACCAAACATGGCTAAGCGGCTGTCTTCAATGTTACAACCACACTCACTCACAAGACGAGTAATGGTGTTGACGATACCAGGACGGTCAGCGCCTAAAGCGGTTATAACGAGAAAATGTTGTTGTGATTGTGGCAAAGTCACTTTTCCTTCTCTGCTATGGTTTCGTTAAGGTAAACATAAAAAGGCTATACTGCCAAGGCCAATTGCACCAAAGTTGTTCTATTGTGTTCCCATATTGTGTTCCCATTCACTGACATTGAATTTCAACAAATTACTTTGATTATCACTTCTTTTTAATGGGGGTTATCTGGTATTAACAAAATTCATTGAAATTCCGTGTTAAATAGTTTCCTTCTGGATGACTAAAAAGTACCATTGAGTTCTTGTTTGTATAGGGGGTAATGTAATGTCTAGCGGGAGATTTGAATTTACAGGTAGCATTGTTGCGCTGGTAACACCAATGGATGCAAATGGTCAGGTTGATAAGGTCAGTTTGAAAAAGTTAATCGATTACCATGTTGCTAGTGGGACATCAGCGATAGTCTCGGTCGGGACAACCGGAGAATCAGCCACATTGAGTCATGATGAGCACGGTGATGTTGTTTTGACAACCGTAGAATTGGCTGATGGGCGTATTCCGGTTATTGCCGGAACAGGTGCAAATGCGACTGCTGAGGCAATATCCCTAACGAAACGTTTTGAAAACAGTGGTGTTGTTGGTTGCCTAACGGTAACGCCTTATTATAATAAGCCGTCGCAAGAAGGTTTATATCAGCATTTTAAAACGATTGCTGAAAATACGGATTTACCACAAATTCTGTATAATGTGCCTTCTCGTACCGGGTGTGATCTGCTGCCGTCAACTGTAGCCCGTTTGGCGAAAATTAAAAATATTGTCGCAATTAAAGAAGCTACAGGGAACTTAAATCGTGTCAGTCAAATCCAAGAATTGGTTAATGATGATAGTTTCATCTTATTGAGTGGTGATGATGCAAGTGGGTTGGATTTTATCCAGCTTGGTGGCAAAGGGGTTATTTCTGTTACTGCAAACATTGCAGCGCCTGATGTTGCTAAGTTTTGTGAATTGGCATTAAACGGCCAGTTTGCAGAGGCGCGTAAGGTAAATAATCGCCTGATGGATTTACATCGTCAGCTATTTGTTGAACCTAATCCGATTCCAGTTAAATGGGGATGTTACAAATTGGGTTTGATTGCTGATGACACCGTGCGTTTGCCGATGACGCCATTGACAGATGCAGGAAAAGTCTCAGTTGAAAAAGCCTTGAAAACGGCCGGATTACTGTAAAATTTAGGGAATTTTAATGGCAATATTGTTGCAAAAATCGAAGGTGATAAAGGTTGCTGGTATGTCACTTGTCGTGTTATTGGCGGCCTGTTCTGGCGACCAGAGCTATAAGCGCCAGGTCAATGATGATGACACATATCTTGAAACACCTCCCCTGAAGGCGTTGAAAGTTCCTGCGGGTATGGTATTGCCATTGCAGAATGGTGAATATGATATTCCAGCAATAGCTTCTAAAGGGCAGGTTGGGAAAGCGCTTGATATTCGCCCGCCATCTCAAGCATTAGCCTTGTTGAGTGGTTCCCGTACTGAAAACAGTGCCAAGAGCAGTAAGTTGCTACTTGAAGACACGCCTGAGAATAGCCATTTGTGGTCACAGATTAACAATGTTTTGTTGAAAAAAGGTTATCAAGTTAGCCAACGCGATGATGCTAGCCAGACATTGACAACTGATTGGATCGATTGGCCGCGTGCAGATGAAAATGTTTCCTATCAGACTCGTCATCGTATTAGTGTTGCACGCCAGAGCTATCAGATTGAATTATCCGTGACTAATGAAGGACTGAGACAAGGTGATCAACAGGTCACTGATCCTATTGAAATCCAGCGTTATAACTCACTGATGCTCAATGAATTAATTGAGGGTGTGAACCAGCAGCGCGAACGCGTTAGCGATGATGCCGTGGCGCGTAATCTAGGTCCATTGGATGTACAGAGTGGCGGTGACATGTCTGGATTACCTCAGATAATTGTTCGTGCGCCATATAATATTGTTTGGGATCGATTACCGGCAGCACTGGAAAAAGTAGGCATGAAAGTGGGTAGCCGCAGCCGTTCAACAGGGGCTATTACTGTGACGTATAAAAGCCTCAGCTCATCTAGCTGGAAATCAATGGGTGTTAGTGAACCATCCATTAGTGAAGGTGATTACAAATTACAGGTTGGTGATTTGAATAACCGGAGCAGTTTACAGTTTATTAGTGATAAAGGTAAACCGTTGACCCAATCACAAAATGATGAATTAGTTGCAGCGTTGAAGGCCGCTTTTAGCCAGACAACGGGATTATAGGTTTAATAAAGGGGTGAAAAGCCCTCGGATTATTGACAAAGCGCTGGCTGTCTAGCTAGCGTTTTGGTTTTTATATAAAAAACGAGTTTGGCGCGAGATTAAGAAAGCTCCCAACGCAATTTTTCCTCGAATCCTCGATAGTCAATTTTGAATTTATCTGTGATAAAGCGGTTATCTGTAACTGCCTACCGGTTGCTAATATACAAAAGATAGACTATATCTGACAGTCATCATATTTCTGAAAGCTTAAAATCCTGTCATCAAAATAATTGATTTTCTTTTCTCTACTATGAATGATCATCTCACTAATATATTAATGACTGAACTGGCAACTAAATTAGGCATGAATAGACTCTCCTTTGATGAAGAGGGGAATTGCTTCTTACTTGTCGATAACTCTCTGCCTGTTATTTTGCGTCGCCAGGAAGAACATTTAGTCATTATTTGCCAAATAGATATGGTACTTCCAGATTCAGCAGATGCTGATACTCTTCGTTATTTGCTCAATACGGCACTTAATCCATTAAATAATCAGCTACCTGGTATTGGTTGGCATCAGGAGCTTGGGGTTGTTGCGTATAAGATATTGCCCTTACTACATCTAACGGCCAATAAGTTGGAACATGAATTATCTGAATTTATTACTTGGGCAAATAAATTTCCATCGTCACTATCACAGAAAAGTACCTTGCCGTCGTCTTATGACAGGAGAATGATTTATGATCGAATTTAAGAATCTTGCTGTATTACAACATGCCTCGCCACAAATACAAGAACAGGTTCGTAGCGAAGGTAAACTGCAAATTGCTGGCCGTGAATACCATATTAATGCAGATCTGCAACAGGTTCTGCGTACGCACCCAAAAGGCAATCACTTTGCCCGCTTCTTTGAAGGGGTAAGTAAATTTTTCTTACATGGCAGTAGTGCTTCAGTAGCCAAAGAGGTGACTAAAACCCTCTTTTCTACAGAGGGGGCACAGCAACAGCGTTTACAGAGTACAGATTCGGTCAGCCATGCTCGTATGTTGTTTAAGGATGGTAATTTGCAGACATCAGAACAAGTACTAGAAAAATTAAGGACGGTAGATACACATAAAATGACAGAAGCCATGTTGGCTGAACATACTCTTTTACTACAGCGTACTATGTCAGAATCGCTACAAAATACAGAGACGGGTAAAAAATTACAGGATTTGATGGGACATCAGGCAACAGCCCAATTGACCAACAAATTGGTTGCCCCCCAACAGTCTTTTGTCAGCCTTGAACAATTGCGTAAGCAATCTTCGGCTGCTAATGCTGTTGCCAGTCTTGAGCCAGTTTTGATGATGGAGGAGAAGAACTTGCTGGCAGCCCAACATCATCAAGAAGCAATAAGAGGCCAAGATCTTAGCCAAGGCATTTACGCAGAAACACTTTCTGAAGAGTTTTATAACCCAGGTAAATTAACTGATAATGTTGATCGGGCTGCGGCTTGGATACTTAAGGCATCGACTTCGGGGGGGAATGAGTGGAGTAACTTCACAGCGCTACTCAAGGAGTATACCCATAACGGCAAAGATCTGACTGATAGCCAAGTCCTCAAGGAACTTCATCATAGATTGGTTCCAAACATAGAGCGTGATTATCGTGGTCCAGCAATCAGCGGCGGGAGTCTTCCTTCTAGTATAGGTGGTGCAGCAATGCTGGCACAGCATTTGGAAACATTGGATAAGGAAGTTCCCCAGATTGGAAAACAGCTTTTTGCTGCTGTCGTTGGTTTTCACGGTTTCACTGATGGTAATGGCAGGATGGGACGCCTCCTCTATGCGCTGACAGAACTGAGAGCGGATCAATTTACCCCCCTTTCGGTCAAAGCAGAAAATGCTTTGCATGGGATTCACTGAAAAAAAGCCTGCATATGTATGCAGGCCAGCTTATTGACCTGGCGCTGTGTTAAGCATGTCCCCTTCATGTAATTTCTTCCTAAAACTCAGGAAATTCAAGTTAATATCGCTTATTACCGCTGCTTACCATACTGCTAAGGTATTGACGATATTTTGGTTTTGTAACTGCTTAGTAATTTAGAAATGCAGAATCGATTAATTTTTTTATTAGCTTTACTTACCGGATGGACTTTTGGCTAAGTTTTTCGAAGGTTATCAGCTTGCCTTGAAACTGATTAGGGAATAGAGGAAGTTTTTTAGCATGATGTTTGGCTGTTTTTTAGACTAACCAGATAACTATAGAAAAAATCAGCCCTTTGGACAGGATTTTATCGACAATCTGTTTTATTATTTATCTATGGTATTTATACAGTAGTAATATCTCTGGAGATATAAGATGCAAAAAAAAGCTGAGTTGTATCGTGGAAAGGCAAAAACGGTGTATACCACGGATGATCCTGATTTGCTCGTGCTGGAGTTCCGTAATGATACATCAGCATTGGATGGCGAACGTATTGAACAGTTTGATCGTAAAGGGATGGTGAACAATAAATTTAACCATTTCATTATGAGCAAATTGGCAGAAGCAGGGATTCCGACACAAATGGAACGGCTGTTATCGGACACTGAGGTATTAGTTAAAAAGCTGGATATGGTGCCGGTTGAATGTGTTATTCGCAATCGGGCTGCGGGCTCATTAGTTAGACGCCTTGGTGTTGAAGAAGGTTTGGTATTGAATCCACCTCTGTTCGACTTGTTTCTGAAAAATGATGCTAAGCACGATCCAATGGTGAATGAGTCTTATTGTGAAACTTTTGGTTGGGTTAGCAAAGAACATCTGGCTGAAATGAAGGAATTGAGCTACAAGGCCAATGAAGTATTGAGCAAATTGTTTGATGATGCGGGTTTGATTTTGGTTGACTTCAAACTGGAATTTGGTTTGTTCAAAGGCCAGGTAGTTCTGGGGGATGAATTCTCTCCTGATGGTAGCCGTTTGTGGGACAAAGAGACTTTGAACAAAATGGATAAAGATCGCTTCCGCCAAAGCCTTGGTGGCCTGATTGAAGCGTATGAAGAAGTAGCGCGCCGTATCGGCGTTATTTTAGACTAATTGCGCAAACGATTACTTGGGCCGAAAGGCCCTTTTTATTGGCCTCTTATGACCAAATCTCATCCGACTACTAAGTAGTTAATATGAATTAATCCAATTATAGAATAGACTAGCCCTTTGCAAGAGATAATTTGCTTAAACTTAGAACAATTTAAGGCATGTTAATATTGAATAGGAATTCATTTATATAATCGCTATATATTTTAAAATCAATATAATTCATTGTAATTATTGGTATTATTTATCCCATCTACGATTCTTCGTTTGGAATAAGTTACTTATTATTCATATTGGCGATATATTTTTCAATTAGTGCATTAAATAACCTAACAAAGGTATTGATATTGTCGGATAAAGTATCAATTTTATTTTTCGGCTATTTTCTTGTGATAGCGTTTATAAACATTTCAATCAGATCGTGATAAATGCGGGTATTTTGCGATAATTACATTTTGCTAAATGTGAACCAGATCTTGCTGTTGTGATCGATCTGTTATTAATAACCTTGATGTTGGCTGCATACACTGATGTTGCAAATAACATCGCTAATTTTGATGAGGTGCCATAACCTAAAGATGAAAAGCGTGATGTCAAAGAAGTTAACTGTATGGCGGATATTGCTACAGAGCGCCATACCATTTAAGGGGACTGTTTTATGTGCGTTTTTGGCCTTAGCCGTTACATTATCGTGCGATCTAAGCGGTCCTTATATTATCAGGAATTATGTTGATAAGGCGACATCAGGGACGACTGTTGATCAACTTATCATGTTGGCAATCATCTATGTTTTTATTGCGTCGATTGGTGTTATTGGCAGTTTAGTCACCAGTTACATGAGCACCAAGGCCGGTTGGGGGATTGCTGATACCATTAGATATAAGCTCTTTCATCATGTGATGACAGTTTTACCTGTATTGGAAATAGAACGGCGATCGCAGGGAGAATTGCTGGAAAATATCGAAGGTAACGCTGATATTATAGGAAAAACGATTTCTAAAGCAGGCTTCAAAGCCATTGCTAATTTAGCGCTGACATTAGGAACATTGGTAATTATATTCAGCGTCATGCCTCAGGCAGGTATTGCCATAGCAATCGTCGTCATACTGGTGGCGTATGTATTGATTCAGTTAACCAGACTTTCTGTTCGTCGTTGGCTAATTGCGAGAAATGAAAAAGCCAAAATTTTTGGTTTTGTTGGTGATTCATTACATGCAATGGATGATTTACAGCCATTGTCGCAGGCGCATTGGCCTGCCATTGCATTTCGTAAGATGCTGTCAATGTTGCTCAAATTTGAACGCAGTGCTTATATTGGCGGCAGGGTTTTTTGGCCAATTACCCAGATCTTCTTTGCACTCTGTTTCGGTATAGGTTTTGGTTTTGGGCTACAGTTACTTGGTGTGGGCAGCTTAAGCATCGGTACATTAACGATGGTTTATCTCTACGTTGATAAACTTCGGGAACCGGTGGAGGATATGTCATCAGAAATAGAGCTGATACAGAAATTATTTGCTGCTTTGTCACTTTCGGCAAAAATGTTAAATGAAGGTACCCCAGATAAATCATCGAATAATTTACTGCCTGATGGCCCTCTCTCTATCCATTTCGATAATGTTGATTTCAGTTATAACGGAGAAGAAACGCAGGTTTTGCATGGCGTTAATTTTTACGTCGCTCCGGGGAGCAAAATTGGCATTATTGGTAGAACGGGAGCGGGAAAAAGTACCATTCTTAATTTGATGTGTGGATTTGCGCGACCCGATTCAGGAAGAGTGACCATTGGCAATGTCGATGTCTCAACGATTAATCCGGAAGAGTTTGCGAAAAAGATTGCTGTTCTTAGTCAACGTTCTCATCTGTTCTCCGCAACGTTGCGGGAAAATTTAACGCTTTTCAGTAATGAAATATCTGACGATCAAATTTGGGAGGTTCTTCAAGAATTAGATGCGCTTGAATGGGTTAGGGCACTGCCAGATGGCCTTGATACACAGGTTGGTACTAATGGTCTGATGCTATCAGCAGGAGAAATTCAAATGATAGCGGGCGCCAGAGTGATGTTACAGCATTGCTCGTTAGTGATTATTGATGAAGGAACTTCTCAGCTTGATCCCCGAACGGAAGAGAGTTGGCTAAAATTGCTTGAAAAGTTAAGCCGCAATTGCACCGTAGTGATGGTTGCACATCGCCTTCACACGCTTTCGGTCGTTGATGAAATTATCATTATCGATGATGGACGGATTCAACAACGAATCCCTGAAACAGAAGTCGCAATGTTAACGAGTAATCATGGGCTTATGGTATGACTATATCCAATGTATCAACTAAACTTAAAATGTTACCGGCTTTGACTGAGCTGATAAAAAAGTTTGCTCCTCTCTATTTCATTACCATGTTTGTGTGGACACTAATGCATGGTTTTCCTCTGTTGATTGGTTATCAAATCAGCAAATTACTCGATAGAGCGATGAATGAGCCAACTAACCCTGTCGTCTGGTGGTTGCTGGCCTCTGCGATTGCGACTATGGTCTTGCGATCACTATTTCTATTCTTGGGATTAACCTTTGATTTTACATTGATTTTTAAGGTCAGTGCTTACCTGAAAGAGCGAGTTTTGTGGGGAGTGAGCCATTGCTCCCATAATCAGAGACAAGCTTTCTCTCAAGGCGATATTCTGAACCGTATTCGTGATGATAGTGATGAAATTGCGGAATTTCTGAGTTGGACCTCTGATTTTATTTACCGTGCATTACTTTTAATTATCGCATTAGTTGTGCTTATCAACACTGACATAATAACCACACTTGCTCTTATGCCTATGATTGTGGGTCTTTGGGTCGGGGCGATACTTAAACGCAAGGTAGGGAATTTACAGAAGAGTAAACGTCAATCGCAAGGGGACATTGCCGGCAAGATTACTGATGTCTTAACGGGGATACGCGACTTGCGCCTCGGTAACAAAATGGAGGGGCAGATTGAGCGGTTATCGCAGAAATTTGTCAATCGACGAGTGATTCAAGCCAAACATCAGGTATTTACTGACCTTCTTTCTGGGCTGTTCAAAAATATTGTCATACTTGGAACATCGGCTGTTTTACTGATAGTGAGTAAACGAATCGTCGATGGCAGCTTTACGGTAGGTAATTTGGCATTATTTTTGACCTATATCGGCTGGATAAGTGAACAGATACTTTTCTTTGGTCGGTCAGTTGCCTATTACAAAAATGCTGATGTGTGTTATGGCCGAATTAGGCAGTTTCTGGCAAATAAAGTCGATAAAAAAGAAACCAAAGAATATGGACAAGATGAAATTCTGCATAAGCTAAGTGTTAATCATTTAGCTTACTCAAAAACTCAGCCCCCTGTTTCATTTGAGGCAACAGCTAATCAGGTTATTGGCATTGTCGGTGATATTGGCTCGGGTAAAACCACCTTTTTGCGCTACCTGATCGGTCTGGAAAAATCCAGTTCCGGCAGTGTACTTTGGAATAACCGAGAGGTTCTGGGCAATGAAAACTGGTGGCGGAATCCACGTATCGGATATGCCAGACAGAAAGCGGGTTTTTTTGGTGGAACCGTAAGGCAAAACCTCGCGTTGGGTGATAAGGATATCGATGATGATGTCATGGTGCGGGCGCTGGAGGCGGTAGGTTTGACGCCCGGCTCATATGAATTGCCAGAAGGACTCGATACCGTTATTAATTCTGGCAGTGCCGGTCAATTATCTGGCGGCCAGCGTCAACGTTTAGCATTGGCCCGGATGTTATGTCGTCCCGCTGACGTTTATATTGTTGATAACTGCGATTCGTCATTAGATACAGATACGGCCCGTCGTTTATGGACTGTTTTACCTGAGTACTGGCCTGGTTTGTGGATTGTTGTCTCGCATAACGCAGATCTTCTCGCTAAAGCGGATCATATTGTTACCGTTCAACAGCGGAGAGAGTTGGCATAATCCATTGGATATCCACTCCTGGCTAAGTCGGTAGGAGTGGATGTCAATAATGAAATGGTATATATTTTTTTATATCAAACGAGGAGGGACTATGGGTAAACAAGCTGTTTTTACTATGAAACTTGAATCAGATCTGCGTGATCACTTTATGGCTGCTACTGCGGTGAATATGTGGGCATTTGCAATATGGTTGAGTTGGCAGTTCACTCTGCTATATTGTAAATATGAAAGGAGAGGTTATTATGATAAAAATCGCTGATTATCCACAAATGAAAAATTGTGCTTGGTATTTGGCTGAGGATACTGAGCTAACTGATCGTGATGCGCTTGCATTTTACGAACGCAATTGGAAATATGTCGAAGAAGATAAGCTTGAACCTCAAGAGCGTCAGCTGATTGAACGACTCATCCATGAGCAGGGGCACGGTTTTTTGAATGTCTAGTTTTCGCCTTGAGCATCATAATCGTATTGCTAAAGTATTAAGTTCTTTATCACATGGATTTCTTGATGACGCAGATTGCTATTTTGCTGGGGGAACTGCAATAGTTATGATGCTTTCTGAATATAGGGAATCGGTCGATATTGATTTTTTGTGCTCTTCACGTGAAGGTTATAGTAAGCTTCGTTCAGCCCTTTATGGGACAGATTTTTCCCCACTTTTTACATCATCTGTGCCCACCATTGGAGAGATTAAAAAAGATCAATATGGTATTAGAGGACGCATCAATATTGATGGTGTTCCTATTAGACTCGAATTTGTGAGTGAATCCCGACTGGATCTTTCGTTTGGTACCCGTATTCTTGGTGTGCCAACACTGGGTAAAGTAGATCTATTGGCAGCTAAACTCCTAGCTAACGTTGATCGTGGCCTTGATAAAGCCTCACAGAGTAAAGATCTCATCGATCTAAGCATGATGCAGTCCGAATGGGGATGTATCCCCGTTGAAGCTTGGAATAAAGCGCGCTCTGCATATGGTATTACGGTTGATAAAGCTTACGACTCTGCCATTCAAATGCTGAATAATAATCAAGCTTATTTTGATAAATGCATGAAGAATTTGGTTATTTCTGCTGAAAATAAGGAGAAGATAGTTAATACCCTGAAATTGGAATTTGTTCCCCCTGAGCGAGATAGTTATTATCACGATTATTAATCTATACCCTATGGACTTCAAGATGCATTGCGACGACAAGGGAGTGAATCTCCGGGAGCATACGAACTATGTGACCGAGGTGAGCGGGTACAGCCAACAAAGAGGTAACTTGAAAGATAACGGGTATACTTCTTCGTCATTAAGACTTTGCTTAAGAAGCAAGAGGTTCAAGAGCCTTCTGCAAACTGCTTTTCTTATTACTGTTTGTAGGTAATGAAATGGTATATATTTTTTATATCAAACGAGGAGGGACTATGGGTAAACAAGCTGTTTTTACTATGAAACTTGAATCAGATCTGCGCGAATATAAATATCGTACTTTCCTTCAGGAAAAGGTTGATATCGCACGCCAATCTGTAAAAGAGGGTAATGGTGTTGAACATAGCGACGTACAAGCGATTTTTGCGGCTCGAAGAGAACAGGTTAAGTCTCGTAAGTGAACGTAATTTGGACACTCAGGCGCTATTGACTGGTTTATGAGGACTATCTGGATTTTAGCTTTAGTACATATATCGCGGTTGTGGCCGCAAGAAGCTGAGTAATTACATGCTTATTAAGAACTTAATTACCACATTGGAAGATGAAATACAGATATTAATAACTACATTGCTTAATGAGCAATGGGAAGCCGCCAGGGAATTAATGAATGAATCATTGCGTATGGCGGCTGATGATTTGGCTTTAACTATATTGGCAGATAATCTGTATAACTCAGATATCGATATTATTTACCAGCAGCAAGGTGCTTGTCATCTGCGGCTAAATACCCTCAATGGAAAGTTCAATCTTTATATTGGGATTAAAGATCGGCAAATTGATTCTCTCACGTTATCTCGATGCCCAATACCTGATGCGTATGCAAAACAGGGTATTTTTATCGAAAAAACGTTAAAGACGTTTGGTCTTAGAGATGTCCCGGATGGTTTGGTATGTTTGCCGTTACCACATAATGTCAAAGCACTTGTTTTATTGCTTGCGGGTTCTGGTCCGCATTCGATGGATTATGATGTTGGGCCTAATCCACTGTTTCGTATGTTGGCGCATAAATTAAGTCAATATGGGATTGCGAGCGTGCGTTTTGAAAAACGTTATTACCGCATCCGGCAGGGAAATATGAACTCTGAGGTTGTCGATCTCAATACGGAAATTGTTGACGATGCTTGTAATATTCTGACCGGTTTAATGGGACATATTGAATTTCACGATATGCCAGTGTTTCTAGTTGGGCACAGTTTCGGCGGATATGTCAGCCCATTAATTGCAAAGAACTTACAGCAAAAATCGGGTTTAAATGTTACGGGTATTGCGATGTTGGCGGCGCCCTTCCGTAATTTACTCCGGGTGATTTTATCCCAATTACCCAGTGGGAAAGAGAAAGACGCAGTATCTCTTGAGAGCTTTTTGTCAGTGCCGGATAGTTATCTCAAACAGATTGAGAATTATCATGCATTTGATTGCTTAAACAGCTTGCCTGCAATGCCGTTATTTTTTGCCCAAGGGGATCATGACTTTCAGATTTTGCATAATGTTGATTTCACGATGTGGAAAACGGCACTGAAAAATAGTAGGCAGGCAGAGTTCAAGCTCTACACTGGATTGAATCATATTTTATTGCCCACAATGGGGTGCGATGGTGGCGAGGATTATCTGCAACCAGGTCAGATCCCGGTGCAGGTAATTGCAGATTTGGCTGCATGGATCATCCACCATTCGTCATGAAATAGACAGCGCTATTTATCTTTTGCGAGCAGTTTGATCCAATCGTTGATTGTCGGCCAGCGAGCTAAGTCTGCAAAGTTGATTGGATACCCTGCATCATTTAGCCGATCAACCAGCATCAGCATTTTTACCGAATCGAAACCGATATCAAAAAGATTTTCATCCTCCGGTATTGTCTCTACTTCCGGGTAAAGCGCTCTGATTTCTCGATGTAAGATCTCATGGATAAGCTGATTTTTCATTGTATCTCCAAAAAGTTTTATGAAACGGAACAAGCTACAATTCTCTGATACCTTCGATTGGCGCTGATGCGGCTGCGCGATGTGATGGATATACACCAAACACTACGGTGATAAAGCAGGCTGCTAGGGAAGCGAGTAAAAAGGAATAGAAAGAGAAGCCAACCGCAATATCAAATAGTAATAAAATTCTGAAACCGATAAATGAGAATAACAATCCTAATAGTGCTCCCAATAATGAAATCAAAAATGCTTCGGTAAGAAATTGGTAAAAAATATCGGAATAACTTGCTCCTACGGCAAGCCGTATACCAATCTCTCTTCTACGTTCTCTGACACTAATGAGAATGGTATTCATGACACTGACACCCGCGACAAAGAGGGTTACTGATGATATTGACAACAGGAAAAGATTAATTTTTGATTGAGTTTCATGCAACGTTTTTAACAATTCCGTGGTATTACGTATTTCATAGCTTTGTTGATGTTTAAACCGTGATAATCGTTGTTCAACAGCGTATTTAACCGGCTCAATATGAGTGGCGTCTTTGGCTTTCAGCACCATGCCGCCAGGAGGCGTGTGGCCGAACAGCCGTACCAGATAGCTGTTGCCTGGCAAAAATGCGGCATCATCGACACCTGCATCCATGCCTTCGCCTTTCTGTGTCAAGATACCGATAACTTGCATTGAGATGTCATTGATCTTGATGCTCTGCTCAAATGCGGTTTCTTTTTGTGGAAAAAGTCGTTCGGCCAGAGATGCTCCCAAAACAACGACATTTGCCAGAGCCGCATCGTCTTGTGGTGTGTAAAAACGTCCACGCTCAATTACCAGATTACGGATAATCGCGATATCTGCATTGGCGCCAATCAATTGAACATCAGCAGAGCCTTGTGGAGAAACTATCGTTCCTGGCGCAGTGTAAAACAGGGTGCTGTGGCTGATATGTGGATTATTTGCAAGTGACGTTATATCCTCTTGCGTCAGATAATTATTATGGGAATCGAAAGCGCCGTTTTTTTGTCCCTTGTATTTTACTGAAATGATATTACTTCCCATTGAAGAAACCATCTTAACAATATGATGCTTGGTTTCTATACCAATTGCTTGCATGATCACAATCGAAGCTACCCCGATGGCAATGCATAATAGAGTCAAGAAGACTCGTGTTTTATGAGCGGTAAGAGAGCGTACCGCCATTTTGAGGTTGAACAGGATAACGGTTAAATAAGCATTGAATTTTAAGGTTATTTTACTCATGTTCATTGAGTCACCAAACAACCATTATCCAGATACAGCTTGCGTTTGGCATATTCGGCGACAGCTTGATCATGTGTTACCAGGATGATACCGCACCCATTATGATGTAATTCAGTAAAAAACTGCATGAGATTGGTCGCATTAGTGGTATCTAACGCGCCGGTAGGTTCATCGGCAATAATAAACTTTGGGTTGTTAATCAAAGCGCGAGCTACAGCAACCCGTTGCTGTTCTCCCCCTGACAAATGGCGTGGGTATTTATCTAATAGATTATTAAGTTGGAGGCGATCAATTAAGTAATGGAAATGTTCTCTGTCATAATCGAAGTTTCTTTTTAAGTAATACATGGGCATCAAGATATTTTCATCAATACGGTAGTTTTCCAGCAAATTATAATTCTGAAAGACAAAGCCAAAATATTTTCGCCGTAGAAGCGCCAATGAGTGAATCTTTTGCTGAGTCACCGCGAGATCGTTAATAAGATATTCTCCCGCACTGGCGATATCCAAAAGCCCTATTATATTCAATAAAGTACTTTTCCCTGAGCCAGAGCGACCAAGAATAGCAACATAATCATTCTGGTCTATGGTTAAGCAAATATCTTTCAGGACAAGATGTTGTTTACTCTCATTGCCGTAGGTTTTGCAGATATTATTTAGCGTTATCATTGTTACTACCCCCAAGATTATCTTGTTTAGCAAGTACAACGATTTGCTCATTATTCTGCAATCCACTGACAACGACTGAACGTCTTCCGTCGTTATGGCCGATCAGCAATTTTCTTACTACGATGTTTCCATCTTTCATCTCACGTAAAAAATAGGTAGTTAGATCATCGTTCAAAGGTTGATGCCGTTTATTATTCAGTATGTCGCTGGATATAGTCACTACTCCGGTGCTTTCGTGGGTCACAATAGTGACATCCGCACTCATACTGGGTTTGAGCATGAAATTATCATTAGGGACATCAAATAGCACCGTATAATAAACGGCATTATTAATGAGATCGGGTTTATACATAATTTTCTTAACATTGCCGTGCCATATATGCTGATTTGCCCCATAGATCTTGAAAGAAGCTTTTTGCCCCGTCACGATTTGGTTAATATCTGCTTCGGAAACTTTTGCATAAACCGTCATGTTTTTGAGGTCGGCAATTTGCATGAGAACTGGTGTTTGTTGATTGACATTCAGCGTTTGCCCCGGATCGACATGAATTGCGGTCACTACGCCGGCAATGGGTGAATAGATTTGGGTATAACTGAGACTGACTTCTTCACTATGCAAAATATGTTCATTCTGCCTGATATCTGCCTTGAGGCTTTCAATTCTTGCCTGGCTTTTTTTGACGCCAAAAGCAGCCTCATCCAGCAGTTGTTGGCTGGTTGCGGAGCGCAGGTTAAGCTCTCTTTGGCGTTTTTCCGTGATGGCCAGAAGTTGATAGGCGTATTGTTCCTCCTGCAACATAGCCCGCAATTTTTCTAGCCGCGCTCGGCTGGCCTCAACTTTAGTACGATAAAAAGTATCATCAATGCTGGCGACCAGTTTACCTGCTTCAACGATATCCCCGACCTCAACATATAACTTGGTTAGCTGGCCTGAGATTTGGCTACCAACATTGACCTGTCTGGTTGGTTGTATAACACCGGCGGCACTCACCGTAGTAATAACGTCACCTAATGTTCCGGTGACAATTTGTTCTGCCATAACCGCAGATGTCTCTTTTTGGCGAAAGTTGTTATAAAGCACGGCAAGAAAAACGATCATGACGATGGTGATAACAACCCATTTCTTTTTTTTAACCAGCACAATCAGCATCCATTTTAATACTTGTTATCGTTCCGTATCGCCAGGCATCAGGTCATGCTGAGTGCCCATGCAATCCAATAAATCAATCAAAAATAGCCCCATATCACTGATGATATCTTCTGAGAAAATATCATCATCGTAGAGCCATTCCAGCCCTATTCCGGTTGGCAAATTGATCAGTTCGAGCGCAATATCTCCTTTAGGTTTGAGTCCCTTGATTTTTTCCTTGGTGCAGTGGGTTTCACCAAGATATAAACTGGTTTCAAATCCTATTTGAGAAGAAAAATAGTAGGTAATTTCCGGCAATTGCATACCGTGGTGGTGATGAAGGTGTTGTTTTAAATACGCTAGTGAGATATTGGAATGAGTATTCGCGTCTGCCAGAAAATCGCGGACATACCGGGATACGTTAATCAGCGAAGTTTCCGCAGTAACGTAGGGCAGCAGTAGTGTTGTCGCGAAGCTACCAACACTGTCAAACGATATGGGAGGAACGCGGTTGGCGCAAGGAATACCGACGATAATCTCATCTTTATTGAGTAATGAATTAATGGTCATCAGAAATGCGCCAATCACAATATGTTCCAGAGTCACCGCATATTTTTTTTGCGTGCTGGATAGCGCGGTAATTAATTGAGGAGATAACGGCATTGAATAACGTCGGCCCCGGCTCCTCTGATGAGCTTCTGATGTATCATTGCGCTGTCCGACAGCCGAAAGTACATTGAATAATTTTTCTGTCCAAAAATTTAATGTTTCATCCGACATGC
Organism: Photorhabdus hindustanensis; assembly: GCF_002968995.1. Lineage (NCBI taxonomy): Bacteria > Pseudomonadati > Pseudomonadota > Gammaproteobacteria > Enterobacterales > Morganellaceae > Photorhabdus > Photorhabdus hindustanensis. The sequence goes on along the minus strand of NZ_PUWT01000027.1, from coordinate 108,068 downwards.
GCTGATTGATGACATTAATACCTGTTTTCGTAGCGGCTTCAATTTTTGGTACATTATCGGCGTAAGCGGAAGATAATTTTTGCAGCACATGAGTAATCGACATGCCGTCACAAAATGCATGGTGGAAATTTAATAAAAGGTAGTGTTCATGCTCTGCTATTTTTAATAATTTAAAATATACCGGTGGATTATCTTGCAATGCCATCGGCTTGAATGCCATATCATTTAATATTTTGCGTAATGAAATCTCAATATTGATGCCGGTAGCATGAGTTAAATCAATATATTCGAAAGGCAGATTCTCTTCGGCAGCAGGTGAGAAGGTTAAAGAGAGTTGCCCATCTGTTATGGTGACTCGTTGGCAGAGGGCAGGAAAATATTGCATGATATACAGCAAAGCGTAACGTAATTTCGTTAAATCAATCTCGCCGGTCAGATGATAATATAGCGGGATATTATGAGCGCCGGATCGATTAGAGATAGTATCGATAATCCAATAATATTGGTCGTGTTGCTCTGTCAGGCAAGTGCTATTTTTATCGGTTAAAACCGGTATTTGCCCTTGTTGAATGATAGATTGTAATAGATAACCTACTCTTGGGGCGTGATAGAAATCTTCCAAGTGGAGAGAACAATTAAAGCGTTGCTGGATCTTATTAATTAACAATAATGCTTTAAGAGAAGTGCCGCCTGCGTCAAAGAAATTAGTCTCTTCATTAATAACGCTATCACTATCGCCAAAAACTTCCCGCCATAAAGTAAAAAATATTTCTCGTTTTTCCCCTTTAATCTGCGAAATATTGTCTTCTTTATTCAACTCCGACACTGAAGCAACATCGTTGGATGCTGCTAATTCGACAATAAAAGGTACCTGCAATTTTGGATAACATCCACGCAAGAATGAGACGATTTCGTGACGCGTGATTGAGTAGGAACCATCAGGTATAAATATATTAATATATTGGTACCCAGTTTCATTTTCTTTTATCGTTAAATGAATGTCATCAATATTAATTGCCGTTGTAAGTAATCTTTGCATTTCATCCAGATCAACACGTTTCCCGTCAATTTTACGCTCTTTATCCAGGCGGCCAATGAAATTTAAATTCCCTTGGTTATCGTAAAATCCACGGTCTCCAGTTAAATAATAGATTTCTCCATCGTTCAACTGTAAGAATTTACGTAAAGTTGACTGATTATCGTTAATATATCCGGTACAGATAGAATCGCCGCGAATGCATATTTCTCCATTACTGCCACTAATGATCTTATCAGTTCCATATTCCCGAATAACGATAGTGCTATTTGCTAGTGCTTTACCAATGATATTGCCGGGTTGAAATTTATCATCTATGTTGTGACAGCTAGCTACAACGCAACATTCTGTTGGGCCGTAAGAATTAATCAGGGAAATACCATATCCTACTTTTTCCAACCAATGATGAATGGCTTTATCCATTGCCAGATCGCCACCGATAATTGTCATTCTAATCGAAGGTGCGAGTTCTTTAATGGCTGCATGTAGGAAAAAGACAATTTGATGCCAATAATTGGTAGGAAAGTTAACTATAGTGACTGATTGTGCGTGGCAAAATGAAAATAGTGTCTCCAGTTCAACGATCATATTATCGTTAGCAATCGCTAATGTAGCGCCTTGATAAAAACAGCCAAACACCTCTTCAATATAAGCATCAAAAACCGGGGTGCTGAAATTGAGAATAACGTCATCTTGTTTAATACCATACTGCGCTGTCATCGCAGCTAAATAGGCATAAAGCCCCTTAAACGTTATTGGTACTGCTTTCGGTACGCCAGTGGTGCCTGAGGTAAAAAAGATATAGGCTTCGTCTTCTTGAGTCGCGGGACGTTTTATATCATTCCCCAGGAATATTTCAGAAGGGCGGGTCTCTATATCTTCAATAAAGAGAAAGTGCGTATTATTAATACCGTTTACTTTTTCATGATAGCGTCTGGCAGTAATTAATAAAGAAACATTCAGGCCATCTAATATGCTGTTAATTTCCTTTTGACTGAATGTCATATTGATTGGCACAAAACATAATCCCGCAGTATGGATTGATAATATAGATAATAATGACTCTATCCCTCTGGGTAATAATACAGCTACCCTTCGGTTTTGTAGCGGGCAGGATAGTAGTAGTTGGCTGAAAGTTAATAATTTGTGGTAAAGTTCGTGGTAATTGAGGTGATACACACTGCTTATTTCTGCTTGATCCCCATAAATGACGGATTTTTTATCCGGCGATATTTCAACGATTTGTGCTATTCTGGCAAGAATATTCTCTTTGAACGGCTGATAAGCGACAATATTTTCTGGATTCCATAGGATAGAGGTAATATTATCCATTGGTTCAATTTCTTTATATTTTTTCCAATATGTCTCGACCGTTTCATTAATATTTTCTGCAATAATGCTATAAATACGTAAATAATCGTCGATCAGAACATCAGCGGCAAAATGACTGTACAATCGGCTCCCCACATCCAATTCAACTAATGCTGATTTCTCATTAGGAGAAAATCGGATGTTAATACCATAATTATTGACTGCGCCGGAAGTCATACAACCGCGAATAGCGCGATTATCTTTCATAAGATCATGTTCAAGCTCATGCAGCAGATTAACATAAGGAGCGGCAGTGAATTGATCTGCTCGACTGATTGCTTCATCGTTTAAATCGTTTATATCAATACGGCTATGCTTGCTATGCAGACTCATTTGCGACTGCATTGCTACAAGGATCTGTTTTATTGTTGCCTGCGGAGTCAAAGAAACCATCAGAGGTAACGTGTTCATTGCCGGGCGATAATAGCGGTATTCTCCTTTATCGCGTCGATTAGAGAAAGGTAAATTGATGATACTTGTTGATAAGCGACCTCGTTTGTTCATTTGCAGACATAAAGCCAGTATCATCATTAATTTATCATTAAAGGTAAAACTACCGTTATTTACGGTGAGTGACCGGCTTACTTTAATTGCTTTTGAAGGAAATAGGCGTTTACGGGCGTAATCCTCTAATTTAGGTAGTTGGTTGAGATAATTATTCCAATACTCTTTGTTGTTGGCATAATGCGCGTTTGCTTTATATTTAACATCGTTAAGATAAGCTTGATAGGTAAAAACAGGTGCTGATGTTGGGTGGAATGTTTGCCGTTCATAGCAAGACAAAACATCGTGAATCAACTGACCTATGCCCCAATAATCTGTGGCGATATGGTGAGCGATGATTCCCCAAAAACAGCACCCAACATCATTAAAGTAAAGATAATGCTTTATCGTCACCCCTTTTTCAGGCGCTAGCGGTTGAGCTGTTCTCTTTGCAAAATCAGCTTTTGCCGCTGGTTCTACTGCTGGATCTGACAGTTTTATTGGTATAACTTCGACCGGCGTAGCGCTTTTTTCCTGAAAAATATTGTGTTCGGCAATACGGTAACGTAAGGAAAAACCATCATTGAATTGATGAATGGTAATAATGGCCTGCTTCAATTTTGCCAGGCTAATATTATCACTGAAGCTGACGAATTCACCGACATTGAAGACAGATTTATCGTCAGCAACAGTATTAGCGATAGCTAAGCGGAGCTGTGTATAATTCAACGGCCAATGATTGTCACGGTATTCCATTATTTTGTGGCTCCACGCTATATTTTATCTTGCAACTCGCCTTTTATTTTTTCAAAAATAGATTCATCTATGCATAACCCAATATTACCTTCTGAGTTAAAGCAAATCAGAGGGCGTTTGCTTACACGTAGAATGAAATATTTATTTTTTCCCTTGTGATAGTATCCAGACGAATAATGGATGATATGTATACCATTACTGCGACTAAAATCTTCCAGGGAAACGCCTTCTTCCCGGCGCAATGAGGAGATAACCCATTCGTGTGAATATACCCCGGACTTCATCAATAATTTTTCTTCCTTGACCACGGCTTTATTTGATAACAGTTGATAGCCTACAAATAAGGCAATGATGACAAAGAGAGTCGTCGCGATACTTGCCGCCAGCTTATTGGGATTATTGTTACTGAGCCAGTATGGTACAGGCAGAAAAACTAAAGCGATCAGGACGAGCATAGCGACATTCATTAATATGACTTTGAAGTCTGGATTTAATCCCACGATATTATTCATGCTGCTGCCATTCCTAAAGATAATTCGGTAAAGAGATGAATCACTTCTTTGCGTTCTTCACGTGTTGCGGGCAGATTGATATAACCACACTTTTGCGCTGCAAACAGGCAAGCGGTGATCTCCCTTCTGACAGCTTCTTTGACCAGTGTATCGACCATTTCTTGGTTGTTATAGAGTCTGGCAAGATGAAGAGAAGCCGTGCCGGTTGAAAGGTCGCTATGATCAATTTTGGGTAAATAATTTGCCATACATACAGTAACCGCTGTTTGTACCGCCAGGCTTAAGTAGGCTACTACGTTAACTGCCGCCGCCGCATTCACTGCTGCGACAACTCGGGTGCCGACAGCCACGTTGACCGCAGCGACGACATTGGCCCCTACCGCAAGGCGAGCAATCTCAATACTGGTGTCATCTTCACGGTTTAAGGGTTCCAGAATTTCTTTCAGCCGGATAAGAGGGGGACTGTTTGTATCTTGGAGCTGATAGGATTCTATGTTTTCTTTAAAATGTGCGAACAGGCTGGCATCTTGATTGAGATGGTGATTGATTCGGCTTCTCAGACTTGAGCCTCTTTCGTTTAAACCATAGGTTTTTAGGTGGGAAAAGAGGGCTTCATAGTCGTTGGTTTTTACCGCATTCATTAAGTCTTTATCATAAGTAATGAATAGCAGTAATTCTTCCGCGGAACCGGGGCTAACGATATCTTTGTCTATGCCAAATTCAGCCAACACTTTTTCCGGTGACTCCCGGTATTCTAATGCCAAATTGGGCTGCTGCTGTAGGGTTTCCCAGAATCGGTTATAGGTGATGATCTCTTCCCAAACTTCAACCGGAAGTTTGGCGTTTGACATTGACAACCTTAGCTTATTTTCTTCAACCTCTCCCGGAGAGAGTAATGAGCGTGGCACGCCAAAGAGGCGGTTACTATCAGTGCGAGCGTTAACGGTGGGTATAACACTGCCAATAGCTGCGCCGGCAGCCACGCCAATAAATGTACGTCTTTTCATAATTCATTCCTTTATAAGTTAACGGAATTCTTTTTTTATTGAGCGTTATATAAGATAAGATGTAACCTTTCCTTATTAAGTTTCTTCATTACTGAAATAATTATCTAATTGATATTTCTTACCTGCGATATTCATTGTGAGTATATATTATGATTACCATAACAGGATTTGGGTATCGTTCCTGATACTCAATGGAAAAATATTCAATAGGAAAACATGGAATAATTTACCCTCCGTTAAGTTAAAGGTCAGACGATACTAACTATTGGCTGGATGGTGACATTTTGCAATAGGTTAGTGGATTAAATTTATATTTTGAGCGTTTAGACTAAACATATTTTTTGACAAAAGGCACTTATTTAGAGTCCGATCACAAAATAGTAAATAAAAATATTCCTAAAGAAGAATAAGACCTTTCCTTGATTACCACCTCATTCAATAAAAATTTCCTAGCCGAAAAAGAGTTATTTTGCCGATATTCGTTAGTAATAACGTTAAAGTTTCGATTCAATCTTGTTGTATTTTTCATGTTGTCATCGTTTTTAAGGACAATTCAGTAAGAAGCTGCATGACTTCTTTGCGCTCTTCACGGGTCGTTGGCAAATTAATATAACCACATTTTTGTGCGGCAAACAGACAAGCAGTGATTTCTCTCTCGATTGTTTCTTTGACCAGTGTATCTACCATTTCTTGGTTATTATAGATTCTGGCAAGATGAATGGAGGCAGTATTGGCGGAAATCTCATTATAATTAATTTGAGGCTGATACTGCGCCACGCATTTTCCAGAGACCGAGACCGCTGTCAATATCAGGACATGTGCTATCACACTGGTTGTTGTTGATACATTGACGGTAGTAGAGGTGTGTGCGGTAACTACGGCCGCCATGTTAATGGTGGCTACGACACTTGCTCCTACCGCAAGATTAGTATCGTCTCCGTTGTTCAAAGGCTCCAAAATTTCTTTTAACCTGAGAAGAGGGGGAATATCTGACTCTTTGAACTTATCTGGTGCAATGTGTTCTTTAAAATGCGCGATCAGATTGGCATCTTGATTAAGGTAGTGATTAATTCGGCTTCTCAGGCTTGATTTCCTTCTATTTAAGCCGTAGCTCTTTAGCCGGGAAAATAATTCTTCATAGTCGTTGGTTTTTACCGCATGCATTAACTCTTTGTCATAAGTGATGAATAACAGTAATTCCTCTGCGGAACCGGGGCTAACAATCTCTTTATCTATACCAAATTCATCCAACACTTTTTCCGGTGATTCTCGATATGATAATGCCAAAGCCGGTTGCTGTTTTATCGTTTCCCAAAATCGGTTGTAGGTAATAAGCTCTTCCCAAACTTCAATGGGGAGTTTGGCGTTTGACATTGATAGCCTTAGCCTATTTTCTTCGACTTCTCCCGGAGAAAGTAGTGAACGTGGTACGCCGAAGAGACGGTTACTGTCAGAACGGGCGTTAACAGTGGGTATGATACTGCCAACGGCGGCTCCCGCCGCTACGCCAATAAATGTACGTCGTTTCATCAAGTTATTCCTCAGTTAAGTTAACGGCATTTTTCTCTGCTGAGTAGTAGATGAGATCCAGTCTTTCTTTAGCATTAAATTTCTTCATCACGGGAATGATTTCTTTGTGATAATTATCTAACAGATTCCGGCGTGTTCCTTCGTCTTTATGCAAATGAGCACAGGCTTGGCAGGGATGAACGATTTTTTCCAGATTAATGTTGCTATCCAGTGGGCGATATTTTTTTAGGATCTTGTATGGTCCTTCTGTCCTTAACCATACTTTCATAAAGTCTTCTTCCTGACCTTTAAAAAGTTGAGATACATCGCCTCCTTGCAAACGACCAAGTTTCATTTCGGGAATATGCTCTAATGTCAGCCCGCAACAAGCGGAAATTTCACCGTGTGGTGTTAGTACAATATTTTCAAAGACCTGATCGCACCCTTTTGCCAATTGCTGATCCCGGTTTGGCACATCTTTTCGTTCTTCACTGGTGTCATAGAACGGCATCCAGGTATTTCGTTGTAAATTAATCTTGTTTTGTTCTTTCAGGCGTTTAATGACCGGGTTCTGTGTGATTTGCGTTGCAATGGCAGAATCAGCGGTGTCCTGTTCTACTGTAATCAGTGTTGTAATGTTTTGTTCGGCCAATGCTTCTGCTGCTGCAACTACGCTGTCAAGAGGAATCCATTCACTGTGATCTTTCCCGGTGCTGATGTTCATTTCTGTGATGCCGGCATTGAGTAAATCTTGGGCGATTTTTTTCGCTTTCTCTCTATTTTTCCCCCAATAACCATTAGTCACGCAACGGGTTAATAAGCCATGATCTGAGGCAAAACGAATAGCTTCAATCAGATCTTTACCCAGTAGGAAACATTCACCACCACTGAAAACGACGAGCTTTAGCCCCGGAAAATTCGCTTTTGAGTGTGTAATAAATTGTTTGATTTCATCCAGGCTTAAACGTGCTTTTACCGAGGGATTACATTCAAAACAACATTCTTTGCAAGCTGCATTGCAAGTATATGTTGTGATCACAGTGGCAGTATTCGGATATTGCTCCCAATACCCGGGAGGAAAGCATGACATAATTTACCCCTTTTAAATTAAAGGTTATACGCTACTAACTATTAGCAGTATGAGTTTATTTTGCAATATATTTAGTCATATAAATTTGTATTTTGAGCGCTTGCGCTAAGTATGACTTGTTACGAAATGTATTTATTTAGAGGCGGCTCACAAAATAAGGATCGAAATATTTCTGGTTAAGGATAAAGTAAATATGTATAAACAGTAGTTGACGATTGTTTAAGGTGTTGAATATTATTGTAAGGAATAAAATTATGTCTATTGAATTTACACATTGGCCGGTTGAATTAGCAGAGCATTATCGTGAAAAGGGTTATTGGCTTGGTAAACCCTTAACTGACATACTTTATAAACAGTGTCAGATACAACCTGAAGCTATTGCTATTATCTGTGGTGATCGTAAATTTAGTTATCATCAACTTGATCAACAATCCTCTGCATTAGCCACAAATCTCACTTTAGCGGGAATAAAGCGAGGTGATACTGCTATCGTACAATTACCAAATATAGCTGAATTTTATATTACGTTTTTTGCGCTCCTGAAAATGGGGGTGGTGCCTATTAATGCATTGTTTAGCCATAATAAATTGGAGTTACTTGCTTATGCACAGCAAATTGATCCAAGTTTGATTGTACTTTCATCAGAACATTCACTTTTGCAGAATAATCATTTCCTGGAGCAATTAAAAATAGATTGTCCACGGCTCAGAAATATCGTCGTTGATGGTCGGAAAATACAATATAGCAATGAATTGTATACCAATGAATTAAAGCCGTGGTTAGAGCCAACAAATTTACCTTTGAATTTTGAGACGACACGTTCAGATGAGGTCGCTTTTTTTCAACTTTCAGGTGGGAGTACAGGAACACCTAAATTAATTCCAAGGACGCATGACGATTACTATTATAGCGTTAGACGCAGTGTTGAAATTTGTGAGTTGACACAACAAACCCGTTATCTTTGTGCTTTGCCGGCGCAACATAATTATCCGTTGAGTTCTCCGGGAGCACTCGGCGTATTTTACGCTGGCGGTTGTGTCATATTAGCGACAGATCCTGGGCCTACGACCTGTTTTCCACTAATACGTGAACATCAAGTCACAATGACCTCACTGGTGCCATCGGCTGTTGCATTATGGATTCAGGCGATTAGGAAATACGAATATTCACTGGAAAGTCTTCAACTATTACAAGTCAGTGGAGCAAAGTTAAGTGAAAGTGTGGCGCGAGTGATACCGAAACTTTTTTCATGTAAGTTGCAACAGATTTTTGGTATGGCCGAAGGGTTAGTATGTTATACCCGGCTTAATGACGATGATGAACGTATATTTACCACTCAGGGGCGTCCAATGAGTGAAGATGATGAGGTGCGTATCGTTGATGATAACGGCAATATACAAGCGCCGGGTTCAACGGGTATGTTAATCGTTCGTGGGCCATATACATTCCGGGGATATTATAAAAGCCCGGAGCACAATTCGAAAGTATTCGACAAAGAAGGTTTTTATTATTGCGGTGATTTAGCTTATATGACTAAAGAGGGTTATGTATGTATTATCGGTCGTGAGAAAGATCAAATTAATCGCGGCGGTGAAAAAATTGCTGCGGAAGAAATTGAATCTTTGCTACTCAAACATGAAGGTGTTATCCATAGTGCTTTAGTTGCGATGCCTGATCCTTTATTGGGGGAAAAAAGTTGTGCTTTTATCGTGGCGGCTGATCCGAATATAACCGGGTTGCAACTGCGGAAATATTTAAGGGGGTTAGGAATTGCTGAGTATAAATTGCCTGATCGCTTTGAGATGATTGATGTTATGCCTGTTACACCGGTTGGCAAGATTAATAAACTATTATTAAGAAAACTCATTCGAGATAAATTAGAAAATTAATTAATGACATGGAGGTATTGAGATGACCATTCCATCATTGAAAAATTATAGGCTACCTCAGCCGGAAGATTTTCCAGGCAATAAAGCCTCCTGGTTATTCGAACCCCATAAGGCAATTTTACTTATTCATGATATGCAGGACTATTTCTTGCAATTTTTCGGTAATAATAGCCCTTTAGTGAATAAATTAATTGAAAATATTCATTTTTTGAAACTATTTTGTAAAGAAAAAGAGATCCCCATTATATATACAGCACAACCTAAAGTACAAAGTGAGGAAGAGCGCGCGTTACTTAATGATATATGGGGAGCCGGCTTGAATAGATCACCCAATTTACAGAATATTAACCGTGATTTGGCCCCTGATAACGATGATATTGTGATAGTTAAGTGGCGTTATAGTGCATTTCAACGTTCTTCGTTGGAAAAAAATATAAAAGAGTTAGGGAGAGATCAATTAATTATTTGCGGAGTGTACGGACATATTGGTTGCATGATTACTGCGGTTGATGCATTCATGAGAGATATAAAGCCTTTTTTAGTGGGTGATGCGATAGCGGATTTTACGCTTGAAGATCACCTTATGGCTTTAAAATATGTTGCTGAAAAATCAGGCATGGTTATGAGTACTAAAGAAATAATTTCATCAGTAAATTTCGATAAATCGGATTTATAAAAAATGTGTAATAAATCGCTATCAAAGAAGAAATAATATGAAAAATAAACAAAATTTACAGATGGATTTTAGCCATAAAACCGTCTGGGTAACGGGAGCGGCACGTGGCATTGGTGAACAAATTGCCCGTGATTTTACCGCGCTTGGTGCTAACGTAATAGGTTTCGATCGCGTATTTGAGCAAGATGATTTGCCTTATCAATGTATACAACTCGATATTAGTGATCCAGAAAAGGTCGAAATGATTTGTTCCCAACAACTGTCTATCTCAGCCAAATTAGATATTTTGGTTAATGCTGCCGGTATATTGCAATTGGGAAATATTGATGAGCTAAATATTAGTGACTGGTATCGTTGTATTAATGTCAATGCTTCTGGGGCTTTTTATCTATTGCGTGCCGTGGTTCCCCATTTTAAATGTCAGCGCAGTGGCGCTATTATCAGCATCAGCTCTAATGCGGCACATGTTCCACGTGTGCGAATGGCGGCTTATTGTGCATCAAAATCAGCACTGGCAAGTTTAACGCATTGTGTTGGGTTAGAACTCGCGCCGTTTGGTGTACGTTGTAATGTTGTATCGCCGGGTTCGACGGATACGCCTATGCAGCGTTCCATGTGGAAAACCGATGATGATGAAAAAAATATGATTAACGGGTATCCTGAGCAATATAAATTGGGTATTCCCCTTGGTAAGATTGCAAGCGTTAATGAAATTTCACATACCGTACTCTTCTTGTCTTCTGATTTGGCAAGCCATATAACGCTACAGGATATTGTGGTTGATGGTGGTGCGACGTTAGCTTGTTAATTGTTTGAATCAATACGAAAATACCCGTTGTTTCTGTAATATAAGGAAAAATTGCCCTAGCCTAATAGGATTAGGCTGTTGTAGGGTATTGAAATCTATGAGTCATCTCGATCCTACTTTACTGGTGCTGCTAGTGTTGGCAGCACTGGGCATCATCAGCCACAACATGACCGTCACTCTTGCAATGCTGCTCTTGCTGGTTATTCGCATAACGCCACTAAATCATTTTTTCCCGTGGGTGGAAAAATATGGGTTGACTATTGGTGTACTTATTTTGACTGTGGGAGTAATGGCGCCTATCGCCAGTGGAAAAATTACGGTACAGGCTGTCCTCAACTCGTTTATGAATTGGAAATCGTTACTTGCGATAGTGATAGGTGTATTAGTGTCATGGTTAGGTAGTCGGGGTGTTTCACTCATGTCTAATCAACCATCGACAGTTGCGGGTTTGTTGGTCGGGACGGTATTAGGCGTTGCCCTGTTTAAAGGTGTTCCTGTGGGGCCGCTGATTGCCGCGGGGATTTTGTCATTGTTGATTGGTAAATCATAGCCGTTATGTTGTCAGAATTGAGTGTGATACAGGCGGAAATGCAGCAGCAAGGGTTTCGTCGTTTGCTGGTATTGAGTGGAGATTATCATTGGTGCTATTTACAGGCTAATGAGTTACAGCAGAGATTTACTGGTGATTGGTTATGGATCTCTCATCGTAAACAGAATGCTGTGTTGCCAGAAAAGGCGGTCAGTTTATTAGGTCAGGAATATCTACACGGAATATTTGACGCTACCGAAGGTTTTAATGCGGAAGCTCTGGCGATATTAGCAGGCACATTGAAAGCTGGGAGTTGGTTGGTGATGATGGTTCCATCTTGGCGCCAATGGCGTTATCAACCAGATAAGGATAGCGCGCGTTGGAACGAACAGTTAGATGCTATTCCAACGCCGAATTTTGTTCAGCATATTCAGCAGCAAATTGTTAGCGATTCCCAAGTTTTGCTCTGGCGGCAAAATGATCCCTTATGCATTCCTGAATTTCCACAGTACAGCGCGTGGCAACTGCCTGATGGCAACCCAACTGTCAGCCAACATGCCATTTTGGTTCGACTTTTGCGGGCAAATCGGGGGGTATGGGTCATTACTGCGCCAAGAGGGCGAGGTAAATCGACACTTGCTGGTATGTTAATGCAGCAATGGCAGGGAAATTGCTGGTTAACCGCACCGGCGAAGGCGACAACCGAAGTTATCAGGTGCTATGCGGGGGACAAGGGAAAATTCTGGGCCGTAGATAGTTTGCTCAAATATTGTAGACAAAATAGCGTATCAGATATTGATTGGTTGCTTATTGATGAAGCCGCTGCCATTCCAATGCCGCAATTATCTGAGTTGATCAGCTATTTTCCCCGAATATTATTGACCACAACGGTACAAGGATATGAAGGTACCGGGCGCGGATTTTTACTTAAATTTTGTGTTGGGGTCCCTGATAGCCATATTCTGAATCTAACGGCTCCTGTGCGTTGGGCAGAAAATGATCCACTGGAAAACTGGTTGGAAAACGCTTTACTGTTTGAGGATGCCATTCCTGCCAATAATTCTGATCAGGCGATCAGTTATCAAGTCTATCATCAGCAACAATGGATTAAACAGCCTGAATTATTGAGGCAGTTTTACGGCATATTAACCAGCGCTCACTACAAAACTTCACCTTTGGATTTACGGCGTTTACTTGATGCCAAAGGGATGCAATTTGTTGCCGCTCTTAGAAATAATGCCTTGATGGGGGCTTTATGGATGGTTGAAGAAGGTGGGTTGTCGCTTGAATTAGCCCATGAAATATGGGCAGGCAGGCGTCGTCCAAGGGGAAATCTGGTTGCGCAATCGTTAGCTGCCCATAGCGGTTTACCACAGGCGGCGGTGTTGAAATCTCAACGCATCAGCCGGGTTGCTGTACAGGCTAATAATCGCAGACAGGGTATTGCTCAGGGAATGATCGCGTATCAACGGGAAAGGGCAGAAAAACAAGGCGTGGATTTTATTTCTGTCAGCTTTGGTTATACCTCGGAGCTATGGGCATTGTGGCAGAAATGTGGCTTCCAATTAGCGCGAATGGGAACTCATCTGGAAGCCAGCAGCGGTTGTTATACGGCAATGGCTATTTTTCCCCTGAGTGAACAGGGAATTGTTCTGGGGATTCAAGCTCAGCAACAGCTTGCCCGTGACGCACATTGGCTAGAATCCCAGATTGGATTTAGCTTGCCTGTTGATTACCAGACTGACCATCATCTTAATCGGCATGATTGGCAGGAACTATCAGGTTTTGCATTTGCTCACCGGCCACTTTCCGCTTCATTGCCAGCCGTGCAACGATTGTTGCTGAACAGTGATTTGCCGTTGATTGCGCTGAGAAATCATCTCCAGCAGGAAATGAGTGTTGAGCAATGTGTCTCTGTATTGAGGTTGAGTGGTTACAAAGCATTAGTGCAACTCTGGCGGCGAGAAACCGCACAGGCGTTGTTAAGTCTTGATGAGAAACTTGCCAGAGACTGGCAAGAGTGGACTACGGCTTTTTCTGTGGCCAATCATCTTCATCATCCCACTTGTTATTGAGATCCCGATGAGGAGGCAGTTCCGGTTTGTTGTCCAGAAATTTTTTCACATCCAGGCGACGTAACTCTTTAATGGCATTGAGAAGAACGCCAACCAATAAAATTAAAATAATCCACCAGTAATCAGCTAACCATTGCATTAGGTTATCTCCTGCTCAACGTGGAGGTAATTTTCAAATATATAAGGTAAGTTAGCAGATAACCAGTCAATGCCTGCGATGTCATGCTGTTGCCATACATCCAGTAATATTTGTGGAGTCAGCAATTTTTCCAATTGCTTGGCTAATGGTTGGTAGCTGATATGCCACGGTTCATAAGCGATGCCGCTATTGTGACCGACAAAGGGACGGTAAAAACCGAAATGGGCCATATTCTCGGTTAACCAGTGAGTTAATGGTTCGAAATAACCGCCATTTTCATATTCCCAAGGCTCAAGTAATAACTTCTGGTTATCCGGTAGCATTGTTGGATCATAAATATCCAGCTCTGTTCCCCAGTGATGGCGGCTACCACCGGGCAAGGCGGACCAACGAAGAATTGCCTTACAGCGTTCTCCTTCTGATAACTGGGTGATATCCATTGGTTGGCTGTTTTCATCCAACACCGGGCGTTCACCACGAAATTTTCCATTCCAGATAGCTTGCTGACGCTGAAAATCACGGAACGTGCTGGCAGGTTGCAGATTAATGCCAGCCTTTTTAGCGGCTTGTTGCATGGCAAGAAAAGCATTGGCGGCTTCTGGTTGTAATCGGTGATTGCTGGAGAGAGAAATCAAGTGACCAGTAGCCAAGCCGGTTAACATATTTGCTGTGATCACTGGATTAGCTGCTCCATAACGCGTTGATAAATCCGGCTGAGTTGTTGCAGATCGGCGGCGCTAACAGACTCATTAACTTTATGAATTGTTGAATTGAGTGGTCCCAGTTCGACAACTTGAGCACCCATCTGAGCAATAAATCGCCCATCTGATGTACCACCACTGGTAGATAATTCAGGTTGATAGCCGCAATATTGGTCTATTGCCTGTATGACAGCATTGACTAATTCACCTTTGGCCGTCAGAAAGGGCTGGCCTGCCAGTATCCACTCAATTGTATAATTCAGGTTATGATTTTTTAGGATAGTTTCAACTTGTTCACGAATTTGGCTATCAGTCAGTTCTGTACTGAAACGGAAATTGAATTGAACTTGCGCATTCCCAGGGATCACATTATGGCTGCCTGTTCCTGCGTGAATATTGGCAATTTGCATACTGGTCGCCGGGAAAAATTCGTTTCCTTCATCCCAGTGTGTATTGACCAGTGTCTGTAAAGCAGGAAGGACACGGTGGATTGGGTTATCAGCTAAATGCGGATAGGCAACGTGGCCTTGAATACCGTGGACGGTGAGATTCGCAGTAAGGGAACCGCGACGGCCATTTTTCACCATATCGCCAAGGCGATGCTGGCTAGAAGGCTCGCCGATCAGGCAATAATCTAATCGTTCATTGCGGGACATCAACGCTTCAACCACTTTAACGGTGCCGTGGGTGGCTTTTGCTTCCTCGTCTGAAGTAATAAGAAAGGCCAGACGACCATTATGGTGGGGGTGGGCGGCAATAAAACGTTCAGCAGCGACAATCATAGCCGCTAATGAGCCTTTCATATCTGCCGCTCCCCGGCCATATAACATGCCATTGCGGATAGTTGGCTCAAATGGGGGATATTCCCATTGAGATTCATCGCCCGCCGGGACGACATCAGTGTGTCCGGCAAAGGCTAACGTCGGGCCTGCGCCGCGATAGGCCCAAAAGTTGTTCGTATCGCCAAAGGGCATCCGTTCAACGGTAAAGCCAATTGCTTGCAAGTGGGCGATCATAATATCTTGGCAACCTCTATCGTCCGGGCTGACAGAGGGTTGCTTGATGAGTTGTTGTGCAAGTTCAATTACAGGACAAGTCATTTCAGAGTGCCTCAGCAAAAAATTGCTGATATTCATCCACTTTATAGCCTAATAGGCAATCACCTTTTGCAGAAATTAATAGTGGACGTTTGATAATAGCGGGTTGTTCCAACATCAACGCTTTTGCCGCGTCAGCATTATTAATTGTCGCTCGTTGTTGATCGGTCAGTTTACGCCAAGTTGTACCGCGGGTGTTAATCAATGATTCCCAACCAAGTTTGTCAATAAATGACTGCAAAAGTGTTGCGCTTAATCCATCAACACGATAGTCATGAAACAGGTAAGTAATTTTCTGCTCTTCCAGCCAACGACGGGCTTTTTTTTATCGTGTCACAATTCTTAATCCCATAGAGAGTAAAAGCGGGTTGAGAAGATTTATCCAACATCATTTAACAGATCCTTAAAGAAAATTTAAATACCTAAACATAATGCTGGAAAATGCTAGTTTTATCCAGATGATATCCTGATTTTTATTACCGGAGATACCAAAGCAGGAGACTCAATTTTGTTGGCTGGTTTCATAGGAGGTATTTGCTGCATAACATTTGCTACATAACGACGATAAGAGCCGATCCTCGGTAATAAGCTCAAGGATCGGTTCGGGAGAAGTATTAGGCTACTCCATTTTTCCTATGTTGCAAATACATGATTGTTGCAGCCAGGCGGGAACGTACATTCAGTTTTTTTAACAAGTTTCTGATGTGTACCTTCACGGTCTCTTCAGAAATAAATAAGACATCAGCAACTTCCTTATTAGTCATGCCACTGGAAACTTCTTTTAATACATCTAACTCACGTTTAGTCAATTCAGATAAAGGATCAACATGTTTATGACGGTTAGCGAGATGTTGGTATATTTTTTCGCTAAATACAGTTTGTCCACGAGCAGCGTGGCGAATACTGCTTAATAACGAATCTAAATCGCTATCTTTAAGTAAGTAGCCATTGGCTCCAGCGTCAATAGCTGCGTAAACATCATTTCGATCATCTGAAACGGATAATACCAGTACATAGGAATTGATCCCTTTTCTACGGATAGATTTAATTGTGTCCACGCCTGAAAGACCATTCATATTGAGATCTATCATAATGACATCAGGTTTCAGCTTGCATGCAATATTTATTGCTTCTTCACCATTGTCAGCTTCTGCTGTCACGGTAAGCGCTCGATCGAGCTCTACAATCTGTTTCAAGCCATGGCGAATGAGAGGGTGGTCATCAACTATCATCACTGAATGGTTATACATTTTCCTTCTCCCTTAATAAGTAAAGCCACGAAATGCAGACTTTGAATTTGATTAAAAGGCAGTAATGAATGGGTCTGCCATAAATTAAATTGCTATGAAAAAATTTTACCAAAACCGATTGATTTACAGAATTGATAGCTCTGTAAGTCCAGAAAGCACATCCTGATATAAAAATATAAATAGCGCAAATTAGTTTGATAAGTAAAAAAAGAAGATGAGTAATTTTCACAAAAAACACATAACTTCCTGACTTAAAATGATGTTAAAAATCAATAAATTAAATTTGTGATTATTAGATTTGTTTTCTTTTATAAAATTTATTTTAATTGAATTTATATTGAGAGTTTTTTTATGTGATAATTATTTTCGTTATTATAATTTTAGTGATATTGTATGAATGATAATGTTTCTCTCTTTATTTTCCTATATAAAGTAGGGTCGTTAGTAGATAACTTGGGTAGTGTTTTTTATGAGCAAATAAAGTGCTACTTTATTGATAAGGCGCTGTCAATGTTATGATTTGACACACAGTACCTATTATACTGCTCCCGCCCTTACTCCAGATTGTAGATTGTATATAAAGGATCCGACGATGGATGAAAAATTAAAACAGAGTGCATTGGATTTTCACCAGTTTCCACAACCAGGGAAAATCACGATTACTCCGACTAAGCCCCTGACAACTCAGCGAGATTTAGCCTTAGCTTATTCACCAGGTGTTGCCGCGCCTTGCCTGGAAATTGCAGAAGATCCATTAGCGGCTTATAAATATACGGCGCGTGGCAATCTTGTGGCCGTGATATCTAATGGTAGTGCGGTCTTAGGATTGGGGAATATTGGCGCACTGGCAGGTAAGCCAGTGATGGAAGGAAAAGGTGTACTGTTTAAAAAATTCTCAGGTATTGATGTATTTGATATTGAAGTCGATGAGTCTGATCCTGATAAATTGATTGATATCATTGCGGCGCTGGAGCCGACATTTGGGGGAATTAACCTCGAAGATATTAAAGCACCGGAGTGTTTCTATATTGAGAAAAAACTCCGGGAAAAAATGAACATTCCGGTATTCCATGATGACCAGCATGGCACAGCGATAATTTGTACCGCTGCTGTTTTGAATGGCTTGCGGATTATGAAAAAAGAGATTTCAGCGGTTCGCTTAGTTGTTTCTGGTGCCGGTGCTGCCTCAATTGCCTGTATGAACTTACTGGTTGCGCTTGGGTTGCAACGCAAAAATATTGTGGTATGCGACTCTAAAGGGGTGATTTATCGCGGTCGCGATAAAAATATGGAAGAGACTAAAGCTGCTTATGCGATTGAAGACAATGGCAGCCGCACATTAGCTGATGTTATCCCAGATGCGGATATTTTCCTCGGATGTTCCGGCCCTGGCGTGTTGACTCAGGACATGGTGAAAACGATGGCCAAAGATCCACTCATCATGGCATTAGCAAACCCTGAACCGGAAATTTTGCCGCCATTGGCGAAACAAGTTCGCCCTGATGCCATCATTTGTACCGGCCGTTCTGATTATCCGAATCAGGTTAATAATGTGCTCTGTTTCCCGTTTATTTTCCGTGGCGCGCTGGATGTTGGCGCAACAACCATTAACGAGGAGATGAAGCTTGCTTGTGTTCATGCGATTGCTGATTTAGCGCTGGCGGAACAGAGCGAAGAAGTGGCTTCCGCTTATGATGATCAGGATCTGTTTTTTGGTCCTGAATATATTATTCCTAAACCATTTGATCCACGCCTGATTGTGAAAATTGCCCCAGCAGTTGCCAAAGCCGCAATGGATTCTGGCGTGGCAACCCGTCCGATTAAAGACTTTGGCGCATATATTGAGAAGCTAAATGAGTTTGTCTATAAAACAAACTTGTTTATGAAACCTATTTTTTCTCAGGCTAAGAAAGCGAAAAAGCGTATCGTTTTGGCCGAAGGAGAGGAAGTACGTGTATTGCATGCGACTCAGGAATTGATCTCTCTTGGGCTGGCTTACCCAATTCTAATTGGTCGCCCTAGTGTTATCGAAATGCGTATTCAGAAACTGGGATTGCATATTGAAGCGGGTAAAGACTTTGAAGTCGTTAATAATGAGAATGATCCGCGCTTCAAAAAATACTGGCAGGAATACCATAATATTATGAAACGTCGAGGTGTTTCTGCTGAACAAGCTCGCCGGGCGGTTATCGGTAATCCAACCCTGATTGGGGCGATTATGGTGCTGCGTGGTGAAGCTGATGGTCTGATTTGTGGTACCGTTGGCAGTTACAGTGAACATTACGAGGTTGTGAGAAACGTATTTGGTTTCCGTGATGGGGTTCATACTGCCGGTGCAATGAATGCACTGATGTTGCCAAGCGGTAATACTTTTATTGCGGATACTTATGTCAATAATGATCCAACGCCTGAGCAATTGGCCGAGATTACCCTTATGGCGGCAGAAACTATCCGCCGTTTCGGTATCGAACCAAAAGTTGCGCTGCTTTCTCATTCAAGTTTTGGTTCCACTGATTGCCTCTCAGCACGGAAAATGCGTCAGACGCTGGAGTTGGTGAATAAAATGTCGCCTTCACTTGAAATTGATGGTGAAATGCACGGTGATGCTGCATTGGTTGAAAGTATTCGCCGTGACATCATGCCAGATAGCCCATTGAAAGGGGCTGCCAATCTGTTAATTATGCCGAATATGGAATCTGCCCGTATCAGTTATAACTTGCTACGTGTCACCAGTTCTGAAGGCGTTACCGTTGGTCCAGTTCTGATGGGGGTTTCCAAACCGGTACACATTCTGACGCCAATTTCTTCTGTACGCCGTATCGTCAATATGGTCGCTCTGGCGGCAGTTGAAGCGCAAACTCATCCGCTGTAACACCTACTGCCCCTGTTTCCTGTACGAGCAGGGGCTGTTTGTTGTAAACGATTCTTATCATCTATATGATGCGCAAAACATTAATATGGATAATGGACATGATAAAATTTCTCACGACTGTAAAATCTTTTCTGATTATCTGTGGTTTACTGATCTTATCTGGATGTGTATCTGTACAACAAAAACCAACTCTCCAAACGCTTTCACCGGAACTAACTCAGCAAGGGGCTATTATCGATCTTAAAACAGGTCACGCCCTGACCCCTGATGAATTGCTCAATCGATTGGCGCCACATCAGCGGATAGTAGTGGGTGAAAAACATGATAATCCATATCATCATCAGATAGAGCTTTGGCTGGTTCAGCAACTTCCGCTCAAAAGAGAACAGGGTTCGGTTCTGTTAGAGATGATTAACCCTGATCAGCAGCAAAAAGTGAATAAAGTTAAGAGTTGGTTGCAAACTAAGCCTATTGTACGTGAAAGCCGTATAAAAGAGCTTCTTACATGGCGAGAGGGGTGGCCGTGGGAGTTGTATGGCGGATTGGTCATGGAGCTGATATCTCAGCCTTATCCGTTGCTGTCTGCAAACTTGGATCGCAGTGAAATTAAAGCGGCTTACAGTAACCCTCCGCTCCTCCAGGGGAATATTTCTGTTGCTGAAAATGTTAAAGCGCAGATTAAAGCGGTGATTGAAGATGTCCACGGTGGTGAAATAACGGAACAACAGTTATCTGCCATGACAACTATTCAGCAAATGCGGGATCGCAGAATGGCGGAACAGTTACTTAAAGCGCCGGTTCCCGCCACATTGATTGCGGGTGGATACCATGCAACGAAAGTAATGGGTGTTCCTCTGCATGTTAAAGAGCTATCGCCCCAAGAGGATCTTGTTGTGTTGATCATCGCTGAGAAAAGCAATGTACTGGATGACCAATATGCTGATTATGTCTGGTATACACCAGTAAAGAAACCATAGATATTTTAAACAAATATCCCCGTTATCTTTCAAGTTGTCTCTTTGTTGGCTGCACTCGCTCACCCCGGTCACATAGTTAGCTATGCTCCCGGGGATTCACTCCTTTGCCGTCGCGATACATCTTGAAATCCATAGGGTATAGTGGTCTTTTCCCTTATATAAAGGGCTTTGGCACAAGGATGTGCTCAAGTTAACGATACATGTAAAAATAATTTTCATTAGCATATGAAATTAATTATCATTACTAAATGATAATTAAAATTATGCGCTATCATCCATGTTGACGCTGACACACCCGGCCTTTCAAACGAGTCATTTTAAAAAAGGGCTCGTTTCTGCTATTGCTGCTCATCTCATTTTGGCTGGCTGGATTATCTACCAGCCAGAAGAAATTGCCGTTGATGAACTGATGCCGCCGCCAGCGGTGATGATGGAGCTTTCATTGTTGACAGAAGCGACGCATCAGGTACAAAAACAACCTATTGGTCTTGAACAGCAACTTTCTGTTGCCAGCCGACAGCAGGAAAGTGAGGTTAATGAGATTAAAACGCCTGAGCTTATTAAAGATGAACAGGCGCAGATTCTGGTGCATAAACCTAAAAAGCAGAAAAAGCGCCATGAAGAGATTAAAAAGATACCATTGGTGAAGCACCAGCAGGTAGAAGAACAAGAGAGTGAAAAATCTCAAAGCAGTGCTGCTATGGTAAGCAGTACTGCCACTTCCACTAATCTGACTTCGCGGGTTGCCGCTGCTTATGACAGTGATTCAAAGGCGGTTGCTGATGCGGATGCGCTATGGCGAGCGGAAGTTATCGGGCATTTAAATCGATATAAACGTTATCCAGAGGATGCACAGAGAAGAAACCGCACGGGTCGGCCTACAGTCAGATTCACGATTGATAAACAGGGCTATGTTACTCACAGTGACTTAGTTCGTCGTTCCGGAACCCATTCTTTAGACAGGGAAGCGAAGCAAGTTCTGGCAAGGGCGCAGCCGTTGCCAGCTCCCCCCAATACCGTTTTAAACGGTAATGAAATTACGATAGAACTTCCGATTGATTTTAGTTTAGTTAATTAATATTTTTGAACGATTTAAGGACAGCATATATGTTAAGGCAGCAAGCGCGATTTGCCCTGAAAACTAAAGGGCTGTTATTGATATTTTTATTGAGCGGCTGGTTGAATTCTGCCGCCGCAGAGGAAGAAAT
This sequence comes from Photorhabdus hindustanensis, assembly GCF_002968995.1. Lineage (NCBI taxonomy): Bacteria > Pseudomonadati > Pseudomonadota > Gammaproteobacteria > Enterobacterales > Morganellaceae > Photorhabdus > Photorhabdus hindustanensis. The sequence goes on along the minus strand of NZ_PUWT01000027.1, from coordinate 86,083 downwards.
TATGCCGCCAAAGGCGATGAAGCAACCACACCATATAACTATTCACGATGATACTCGTATAGATGATTATTACTGGATGCGGGATGATACTCGTAAGGATCAAAAAGTTATTGATTATCTGACCGCCGAAAATAAATATACCGAACAGGTGTTAAAACCCGGTGAACAGTTGCGGGATACGTTATACGAAGAAATGGTTGGCAGGATGAAGCAGGATGATCAATCAGTACCCTATACTTATAATGGGTATATTTATCGGACAACTTATGAAACTGGCAAAGATTTCCCGATTTATCAGCGTAAACCTGCTGATGGCTCATCAGATTGGCAGGTGCTGGTCGATGGTAATGAGAGAGCCAAAGGGCATGAATATTATCAATTGAGTAATTTTGCGATTACTCCAGATAATAAACGTATTGCGATTGCTGAAGATACGCAGGGGCGCCGTAATTATCAGATCTCTTTTAAAGATATTGCTGACAAACAGTGGAATAACGATGTAATAAACAATACTTCTGGTAATATTGTTTGGGCGAATGATAACAATACGTTGTTTTATGTGCGCAAGCATTCACAAACATTGTTGCCATATCAGGTATTTCGTCATCAATATGGTACTAATACCAGCGAAGATCAGAAGATATATCAGGAAGAAGATGAGCGTTTTTATTTAGGCATATCTAAAAGCACTTCCCGTGATTATATTATGTTGTCGATAACCAGTAATTCGACTTCTGAATATTTGCTGATTGATGCAAACAAACCACAAGCGGAACTGCAACTCTTTTCTCCTCGTCAAGAAGGCCGAGAGTATTATATTGACCATTTCCGCGATCATTTCTACATCCGTTCAAATCATGAAAATGAAACCTATGGGCTTTATCAGACGGACGCCATCAATACGCCGTGGAAAATAGTCATTGCTCCGCAGCAGGATAGTGATCTTGAAGATTTCGATCTGTTTAATGACTGGTTAGTCGTACAGGAACGAACAAAAGGATTACCGACAATTCGTCAGATTAATTGGCAGACACAGCAAGAAAAACAGATTAAGTTCGATGATCCAAGTTATATGGCATGGATTGATTACAACCCTGAACCCGATACTGATTTTGTCCGTTATGGTTATTCATCCATGACGACACCAAGCTCAACATTCCAATGGAATATGAAAACAGGTGAGCGGGAATTACTTAAGCAGCAAGAAGTAAAAGGTTTCGATAAACATCATTATGAGAGCCAGCGTATTTGGGTGAAGGCTCGTGATGGCGTTGAAGTTCCTGTCTCTCTGGTTTATCGAAAATCACTGTTTAAAAAAGGCCAAAACCCGATATTAATATATGGTTATGGGGCTTATGGTATCAGCATGGACCCTTCATTTAGCTCACCGCGATTGAGTTTATTAGATCGGGGCTTTGTTTACGCATTAGTACATGTACGTGGTGGCGGAGAACTGGGTAAGAAATGGTATCTACAAGGTAAAGTCGAAAATAAAATTAATAGTTTTAATGACTTTATCGATGTGACTAAGGCACTGATTGCTCAGAAATATGGTGACAGTAAACGTGTTTATGCGATGGGAGGGAGTGCTGGTGGTTTGCTGATGGGCGCTGTGATTAATCAGGCACCGGAATTATATCGCGGCGTGGTTGCTCAAGTTCCCTTTGTTGATGCCGTGACAACCATGCTTGATCCTTCTATTCCTCTGACAGTAGGAGAATATGAGGAGTGGGGTAATCCTGAAAATAAAGAGGATTATTCCCGGATTAAATCATATAGTCCGTATGACAATATAAAACACCAACGTTACCCAAATTTATTGGTGACGAGTGGATTTTATGATTCCCAAGTGCAATATTGGGAACCGACTAAATGGGTAGCAAAATTACGGGATATGAAGGAAGGTAACTCTATTTTATTATTAGAAACTAATATGAGCGCCGGGCATGGTGGTAAGTCAGGTCGATTTAATCGATTAAAAGATACTGCAATGGATTACAGTTTTATTTTGATGCTGGATGATGCTAAAAAGTATTTTCCGCAATTAAAAGATAACTGAAATAAATTATAAATAATATAAATTTGTTATTTAAAGCACTGATAATAATTTATCAGTGCTAAATATTTTTATTCTCTAAAAACTGGTATGTGAGCAAATATTGATTTGTATGCATTTAGGATAATTGAAATGAAAATAATGACAAAGATAGCAGGGGCTGGTGTGGTTTTAATTGGGCTGCAAGGGTTTGCTTATGGTGAGGAAAAGCAAGAGAGGAAATCAGATAAGGTAATGAAGTTCAGTAGCCTTAAGGTTTCTGGTTCGCAGGATGATGCCGAAGTGAGGGCAATGGAAAGGCCCGGTTCTTACAGTTCTAAAGGTGAAGATACAAAACTTCAATCAATGGATAGCATATTACGTAGTATGCCAGGGACTTATACCCAAATAGATCCGGGGCAGGGAACGGTGAGTGTGAATATTCGTGGATTAAGTGGATTTGGTCGAGTAAATATGATGGTTGATGGTGTTAGCCAGAGTTTTTATGGTACATCACCCACCAGCATAACCCACGGTAATAGCCTTCAGAGTCAGTTTGGTTCATTAATTGATCCTAACTTTATTGTCGGTGTGGATATTAGCCGGGGACAATCTGATGGATCTGATAGTGTCAACGCATTAGCAGGTAGTGCTAATTTCCGTACAATTGGTGTTGATGATGTGATATTCAGTGGTAATACACTGGGAATACGTACAAAAATGCTCTATGGCGATAATGGAATTGGTCATAATGGCATGATAGCCGTCGCCAGTAAAACTCAGGCTTTTAGTTCTGAAGGATCAATTGGCGCTATGTTGGCCGCCAGTGGACATTCAATTGATGCAAATTATAAAAATGGGGATGGAATATCAAGTGATGAATTTGGTACTAATAAATATTTTAAACAGAAACCAAATTCGCAATTAATGAAATTAAATATTAAGCCAAATGAATTTCATGATATGGAATTAAATGGTCGCTTGTATCACAATAAATTTACCCATCGTCATATTGATAGCGAGGATTTTTATCTGAAATACAACTATAAGCCGTTCAGTGAATTGATTGATATGAAATTGTTGGTTAGCACTAGTGGAAGTGATCAAATATATAATACTGCACTTAATGCGTTAATAAAAAGTAAAACTAAAAATAAGTCAAACACTATTAATCTCAGTAACATCAGCCGTTTTAATTACGGAGATACAGATTTTGATCTGATATTCGGTGGTAAGTTGATGAAAACTGAATATAGTAAGACGAATGATAGTATTTACTCTGATATAGAAGAGGAAGAAAAAAAAGAAGGAATATAAAAAGAAAGATAGTGAAGCAAAAGAAAATAATAGTTTCGCACCAAGTGGTAAACAAGATATTGCCAGTATTTATAGCGGATTGAAAATTACTCGTGATATTTACCAAGCTAATATTAATCTTAATTATATTGATTACAGTGTAAAGGGCCATAAACCAGCCTGTGAGCCACGAGTTAACTGTTTCCCTCAAGGTAAAGCCGAATTGAATTTGAAAGAGCGTGGATTTAATCCAAGCGTTCTGCTATCAGCGGAAATCATTCCTGAATTCCAGCCTTTTGTGAGTTATACTCACTCAATGAGAGCGCCGAACGTACAGGAAATCTTCTATGGCAATGAAGGTGGCGCATCAATTAATCCATTCCTGAAAGGAGAAAAAGCAGATACTTATCAAATCGGCTTTAATAGTTACCGTCCAGACATGATTGTAAAAGGAGATACTTTCCGTCTGAAAGCAGCCTGGTATCATACTAAGATAAAGAATTACATCAGTAGTGATTTATATGCTCTGTGTAAAGATGGTAGGGTATGCCAATCTTCGAAATTATCAGAAGAAGATTGGAAGCATGTTGACGCAAATTTTGGTATACATATTTATAGCAATAGCATAACTCCGGTAAGAATGCGCGGTTATGAAGTCTCTGCTGATTATGATGTCGGTGTATTTTATAGCAAGTTGGCTTATAGTCGACAAAAAACAAGCCAACCGACTTCTATTTCTACATCGATTTTTGGGGCAGATCCTGCATCACAATTACCTGAAAGTTTTATGACTTTGGATACAGGGGTTCGCTTATTAGGCGAAAAACTTCGTATTGGAGCGATAGTTAAATATACCGGTAATTCCTATAAGCTAGATTCAGATCCCTATAATCAGGATAGTGATGGGCGAACGGTGATGGAAAAGGAGAAAAAAATTCCAACCGTGGTCGATTTTTACAGTGATTATAAAATAAATAAAAATGTGCTACTTAAATTCTTGGTACAGAATTTGACAAACAGAAACTATTCTGAAACGCTTAATCGTATGAATAATACGGCTGCATTAATGAATGAATCCACTTCTGCTAATCAAACCGCTCGGGGCCGGACCTATATTGCCGGTGCAGAAATCCGTTTCTGACATAGGAAAAATAAGTGGCAAAGGAAGGCCGCTATTTCAGATTTGCAGATCGTCTTTTCCGTTCTTTCTTGATTTTCAATACCTCACTCTCAATCCAGCCATCTTGTAAACGGATATTCAGGACATCACCAACATGCACTTGTTTGGTTTGTTTCAGTAATTTTCCATCCGATGTTTGATTAATGCTATAACCGCGGGCCAGGGTTGCCAAAGGGCTAACGGCTTCCATCCGTGAACAAGAAATGGCAAATTTTTCTCTGGAACGACTAATTTGCCTTTCAATTGCTTGCCTTAACCGAAAATCTTGTTGTTGAATCTGTTGGCTATACTGGTGGATCTGAGGACTAGGTTCAGCGTACCAGAGCCGTTGCTGTAATTTCTCATAAGCCAGGCTGCTTTGCTTTAAGTACCGTTGCAAACTGTCAGTGAGTCGCTGGCGTAAACTGATCAGTAAATTTTGCTGACGCGCTAATCGTAAATGAGGATGTTGTTGTTGTAAACGATGAGAGACCAGACTGAAAACACGCTGTTTCTGGGCAAAGAAGTAATCCATTGCCATTTCCAGCCGTTGTTGCTGCGACTGAATGTGACGTAACAATTCGAGCTGATTACGGCTGACTAACTCAGCCGCCGCTGATGGTGTCGGGGCGCGTAAATCTGCTACAAAGTCAGCAATGGTGACATCTGTTTCATGACCGACCGCACTGACTATCGGAATATCACTGTGAAAAATGGCTCTGGCGACGTGTTCGTCGTTGAAACTCCATAAGTCTTCTAAAGAGCCGCCTCCACGTCCGACAATCAGTACATCACACTCCTGCCGTTCATTGGCTAATTCAATAGCTCGGATAATCTGTAACGGTGCTTCTGTTCCCTGAACCGCTGTCGGATAGATGATGATGGGCAGTGATGGATCACGGCGCTTTAAAATATTCAAAATATCATGCAGGGCTGCGCCACTGGTTGAAGTAATTACACCAAGCTGTTGAGCCGGGGATGGCAATGGTTTTTTATGGCTTTGGTCAAATAACCCTTCTGTACTGAGTTTTTGTTTCAATAGTTCAAACTGTTGCTGTAACAGACCATCACCGGCGGGTTGCATACTTTCAACAATAAGCTGATAGTCCCCTCTTGGCTCATAAAGCGTAATTGCCGCACGAACTAAAACTTGCTGACCATTTTGCGGCCTGAATGTTACCCGTTGATTGCTATTGCGAAACATCGCCGCTCGCACTTGGGCACGTTCATCTTTTAGCGTGAAATACCAGTGCCCGGAGGAGGGCTGAGAAAAATTGGATATTTCAGCGCTTAGCCAAATTCTGCCCATTTCCATTTCAAGCAGTTGCCGAACCGTCTGATTAAGACGGCTGACAGAAAAAATTCCAGTATTAAAAAGTAGTGACATGTGAGAAAGATCAAATTTCAAAACAATAACTTAATGTGCTGATACTAACCTGCATCATGAAGTAAGCAAGAAATTTTTTAATAAAATGCTGGAGGCAACCGATTACGTTCTGTATAATGCCGCGGCAATATTTTATCCCTTAAATTTTCAGCAGCTTGGTGAGATATTGCTTATGTTACGAATTAAAAAAGAAGCTTTAACCTTTGATGATGTTCTGTTAGTTCCTGCTCACTCTACTGTTCTACCTAACACTGCTGACCTGTCTACTCAACTGACCTCCACCATTTGTCTAAAAGTTCCAATGTTGTCTGCCGCTATGGATACTGTCACTGAATCCGGTTTGGCTATCGCATTGGCTCAAGAAGGTGGCATGGGTTTCATCCATAAAAATATGTCTATTGAGCGTCAGGCAGAAGAAGTTAGCCGAGTCAAAAAACATGAGAGTGGTGTTGTGACAGATCCAGTCACTGTGGCACCTGAAACAACGCTGCGTGAAGTTAAAGAATTGACAGAACGTAATGGTTTTGCGGGTTATCCGGTTGTCACTGGAGGAAATGAGTTGGTTGGTATTATTACTGGCCGTGATGTCCGTTTCGTTACCGATTTGGATCAGCCTGTTACTGCGGTAATGACGCCTAAAGAGCGTCTGGTGACAGTAAAAGAAGCTGAAGCCCGTGAAGTTGTGTTGCAGAAAATGCATGAAAAACGTGTTGAGAAAGCGTTGGTAGTTGATGAAAACTTTCATCTGCTGGGCATGATCACAGTTAAAGATTTTCAGAAAGCAGAACGTAAACCTAATGCCTGTAAGGATGAACGTGGTCGTTTACGTGTTGGTGCCGCGGTTGGTGCTGGTGCTGGCAATGAAGCGCGTATTGATGCATTGGTTGCCGCTGGTGTTGATGTTCTGCTTATTGATTCCTCGCATGGTCATTCAGAAGGGGTACTGCAACGTATCCGTGAAACTCGTGCTAAGTACCCAAATCTACAAATTATTGGTGGTAACGTGGCGACTGGGGAAGGTGCAAAAGCGCTGGTAGCGGCAGGCGTCAATGCGGTTAAAGTCGGTATTGGTCCCGGTTCTATCTGTACTACCCGTATTGTTACCGGTGTAGGAGTGCCGCAAATTACCGCTATCTCTGATGCTGTTGAAGCGTTGGAAGGCACTGGTATTCCAGTTATTGCTGATGGCGGCATTCGTTTCTCTGGCGATATTGCCAAAGCTATCGCAGCGGGAGCGTCGTGCGTTATGGTGGGTTCTATGTTGGCAGGGACAGAAGAATCACCAGGAGAAATTGAGCTGTACCAAGGACGTTCATTTAAATCTTACCGTGGCATGGGATCATTAGGGGCGATGTCCAAAGGCTCTTCTGATCGATATTTCCAAACTGATAATGCCGCAGACAAACTGGTACCGGAAGGTATTGAAGGTCGTGTTGCCTACAAAGGCTTGCTGAAAAACATTGTCCATCAGCAAATGGGAGGCTTGCGCTCCTGTATGGGACTGACCGGCTGTGCAACTATTGATGAATTGAGAACCAAAGCAGAATTTGTTCGCATTAGTGGTGCTGGCATTCAGGAAAGCCACGTTCACGATGTCACCATTATCAAAGAGTCTCCAAACTACCGGTTAGGTTTGTAATCCATATTTATTGTGGCCCATATAAGGGCCGCTTATCTTTATTTGTTACTTGTTTTTTTGGAATTCACCGCACATGACAACTAATATCCATCAGCACCGCATTCTTATCCTTGATTTTGGTTCGCAATACACTCAATTGGTTGCTCGCCGTATCCGTGAAATCGGGGTTTATTGTGAACTTTGGGCATGGGATGTCACTGAAGAGCAAATCCGCGAATTCAACCCAAGCGGTATTATTCTTTCCGGTGGTCCGGAAAGTACTACAGCACAAGGAAGTCCACGGGCTCCTGAATATGTTTTTAACGCGGGCGTTCCGGTTCTGGGCGTTTGCTATGGCATGCAAACGATGTCAGTACAATTCGGTGGTAAGGTAGAAGATTCTACTGAACGTGAATTTGGTTATGCTCAGGTTGAGATTAAAGCGGAAAGCGCATTATTCCGTGGAATTCAAGATTCATCAAATGAGCAAGGTAAACCATTATTGGATGTATGGATGAGTCACGGTGATAAAGTTACGGCAATTCCTGAGGACTTTATCACTATCGCCAGCACTGATACCTGTCCATTTGCCATTATAGCGAATGAAGAAAAACGTTTTTATGGCGTGCAATTCCACCCGGAAGTCACCCATACCCATCAGGGGCAGCGTATATTGGAACGTTTTGTACTGGATATATGCCAATGTGAAGCGTTGTGGACACCTGCTTCTATTATCGAAGATACCGTTGTACGCCTGCGTGAACAGGTTGGTGAAGATCACGTTATTCTGGGGCTGTCCGGTGGTGTTGATTCCTCTGTCACCGCATTGTTACTGCATCGTGCAATTGGTGATCGCCTGACCTGTGTATTTGTTGATAACGGCTTACTGCGTCTGAATGAAGCTGATCAGGTAATGGAAATGTTTGCCGGCAAATTTGGGTTGAATATCATTCATGTCCCAGCAGAAGATCGCTTCCTTGCTGCACTGGCCGGTATCCATGATCCGGAAGAGAAACGTAAAACGATTGGTCGTGTATTTATTGAAGTCTTTGATGAAGAGGCAAGTAAACAGACTCAGGTCAAATGGCTGGCACAAGGTACTATTTATCCAGACGTCATCGAATCAGCGGCATCTGCGACAGGCAAAGCACACGTTATCAAATCTCATCATAACGTAGGTGGTTTGCCGGAAGAGATGAAATTGGGTCTGGTGGAACCGCTGAAAGAGCTGTTTAAAGATGAAGTACGCAAGATTGGTTTGGAATTGGGATTGCCTTATGACATGTTGAACCGTCATCCATTCCCTGGCCCAGGTTTGGGTGTTCGTGTATTGGGTGAAGTGAAGAAAGAGTACTGTGATCTGCTACGTCTGGCTGATGCTATCTTCATCGAAGAGCTGCACAAAGCTGATTTGTACAATAAAGTCAGCCAAGCGTTTACCGTATTCTTGCCGGTTCGCTCTGTGGGCGTAATGGGGGATGGTCGTAAATATGACTGGGTTGTTTCGTTACGGGCAGTAGAAACGATTGATTTTATGACCGCACATTGGGCGCATTTACCATACGATTTCTTGGGCCGGGTTTCTAACCGGATCATCAATGAAGTCAATGGGATATCAAGAGTTGTCTATGATGTCAGCGGTAAACCACCTGCGACTATTGAGTGGGAATGATTTAAAGCCTCCCCATATCATGCCAAATCGTCACATTTCGTTAATTCAAGGTCCTGACTTTAGGGCCTTTTTATTTCCAACGCTCACCAAATTAAACCATATCAGCATTGTTTTTTAGAGACATCTATGCGTCATTGACTTACTGTGTGATGGGGTATATGATGGCTTCACATACACTTATGACGCACTTAAATATGATATTTATTGAAACTGATATTTTTACTGAGGACTGTAAAGAGTTATTAAGTGACGATGAATATCGTGAGTTTCAGCAATATCTTGCAGATAATCCCACGGCTGGAGATATTATCCAGCGTACTGGCGGGTTGCGTAAAGTCAGGTGGGTCTCTTGTGGTAAGGGAAAGCGTGGTGGTGTACGTATTATTTATTACTACAAAGTGGACGTTTCACATATCCGATTGTTGTTGATTTATAAAAAAGGTACAAAAGACGATCTGAGTGAATCAGAGAAGAAAATCCTGAGAGACTTAAATGAGAGGTGGTAGAGATGGATAGTAAATTATTTGCCAGGCTGACTGAAAGTATGACTCAGATGAATGAGATTATTAATGGTGAACGTGCGCCCTCTCGTGAAATTAATGTTGAGGCGATAAAAGTAAAAAATATTCGCCAAGCGACAGGATTAAGTCAAACTGGTTTTGCTAAATTGATTTCCGTTAATGTTGGGACTTTACGCAATTGGGAGCAAGGAAGACGTGAACCAACCGGGCCAGCAAAAGCATTGCTGAAAGCAATAGAAAAAGATCCGATTCATGTTTTAAAAGCGTTGTCTATGTAAATTAATTATTCGTAAGGTATCAAACCTCGTCCCAAGCGGGGTTTTTTCATATCTAGCCGCTTAACTGTGTTTTTTTATTTTTAACCAATCTGCTCCGACAGGTTTTTTATAAGTGAAACATGGCAATAAAAGAATTTATATCCGTCATCTTTCAAGTTGCTTCTTTGTTGACTGCGCTCGCTCACCCCGGTCACATAGTTCGCAATGTTCCCGGAGATTCACTCCTTTGCCGTCGCGATGCATCTTGAAATCCATAGGGTATATTAAGACATTTCAATCATCAATTTATATGATATTTGTAACTATTCTATTAATGAAGACGATGAAATTAATGATAAAAATTTAATATAAAAACATTATATTAATTTCTTATGAAATAAAATTTTCATAAATGATGAAATAATAGGGTGATAATGATATATAATCATTAATAATTTACTGATGGTGATTTTCTTTTACTAAGCCTAATTATTAGGTAGAGTAAAATTTTATGACAATATAAAAGAATACATTTTTCCCTGACCTATATTGATTCATTTTACAAATGGTTGTGGATTTCTATTTAAAACATAAATAACTAGAATCGTTGTTACAGTACCGCATCCGATAATCCCTGCTAACCAATTATGCCCATTTAAGCCCAAGATTAAAGCGACAAACAGAGAGGTAAAAGTGAGTAATAATCCATAACTGTGTCCTCTTATACTTTTTCTTACCATTTGCTCTAAGGCAACTCTTTCTATCTCGTGTCTGTGCTTCTGTTGTTGTTCGATCAGAGTTAGAAATCGGTCAGCAGCTCCTTTGGTGTGTTGTTCATAAAGCGTTAATATCTCTGAATCAAGCAATTGATAATATAATGGATTGATATCACCTTGATTAGATTGTTTAACTATTTTCGGATGTTTTCCGGTGGCTCTTTGGCTCATATATTGTCTCTTTCCCTGTAGATAATATATACCCGTCATCTTTCAAGTTGCCTCTTTGTTGGCTGCACTCGCTCACCCCGGTCACATAGTTTGCTATGCTCCCGGGGATTCACTCCCTTGCCGTCGCGATGCATCTTGAAATCCATAGGGTATAATTTCGTCATTGAATTGCTTTAGTACAGCGGCAAAGTCCGCACGGACTTTATCCAGATCATCCGCTAAAGTATCAACGTCACTTTTCTGTGGGATAAAATCCAAATAGTTTGTATTGGGCATAATATCGAATTTCGGTGAAATTGATCTTAATTTATTAAAATATTGTATGAAAATATTCATTATATTATCCGCATTATTAGTTGTTTCTATTAGTTAAGTAATTTATTAGCAATGATGTTTTCTTAAGTTTTGATTGAAGAATCATACCTGATAAATAGATTTATGCCATAGAAATATTGCGAGCCGTTTCAAAAAAAGGACTGAAAATAATGGAATATAATTTCATTCAAGATAATGATTAGTCGTTTATATAGAATCATTAATTAGTATGATTTACGACGAAAAGTATCAGAATATGCTATAGTGCCGGCTGGTTTTTGCTTATATTTTTGGAATCTTATGTCTTATCAATGTCCTTTATGTCATCAATCTTTATTGCTCGCTCGACAGCAATGGCGCTGTGAGAATAATCATCAGTTTGATTGTGCTAAAGAAGGGTATGTTAATTTGATGCCCGTTCAGCATAAAAAATCCAAGGAACCGGGGGATAGTCCGGAGATGATGCAATCAAGAAGAGCGTTTTTAGATTCAGGGCATTATCAACCATTACAACAACGGGTTTCGGAATTACTGGAAAAGTATCTGCCAGAAAATGTAGAGAGTTTGTTGGATATAGGATGCGGTGAAGGTTATTACACCGCTGCGGTTGAAGCGCAATTAAGCAAGAGACGTAATCTTAAAATCTATGGGTTAGATGTTGCTAAGATCGCAGTTCGTTATGGAGCTAAGCGTTATCCGGCTGTTAGCTTTTGTGTTGCGTCGAGCCATCGTTTGCCATTTGCCGATAAATCGCTTGCCGGGGTATTAAGGATTTACGCGCCTTGCAAAGCGGAAGAACTGGCAAGGGTGGTTAAGCCACAGGGAATTGTTTTGACAGTCACCCCTGGTCCTCGCCATCTTTATCAGCTCAAGGAGTTGATTTATCAAAATATTCATCTTCATCTATTGAAGGCAGAACCGTTGGAAGGATTTGAATTGATAACCGAGGAATTGTTATCTTACCCAATGAAATTAGATGGCCTGCAAGCGTATCATTTATTACAGATGACACCATTTGCCTGGCGAGCAACGGAAGATGTGAAAAAAGGATTGGCAGATAGAACTCTGTTTGAATGTGAAACTGATTTTATATTGCGGGTCTATCAACGCCTTAATTGATCAAGATTTCAGCCCAAAATATAGCGTTTAACAGATATACCCTATGGACTTACGGGCATAAATATTTTGGGCTGGCGGCGCTATTTGGCGTACATAAATAATTCGAGATGTTCAAACAAGATATTGAAGCCAATTGCAATCAGAATTAGCCCACCAATAAGTTCAGCACGTTTGCCTAACCGTGGGCCAATATAACGGCCAATTAACATGCCCAATGTTGCCATAATCATTGTCATCATTCCGATAGCCATCGCAGTATGCACGATATTGACTTCAAGGAACGCTAGCCCAATACCAATTGCCATTGCATCCAGACTGGTGGCAATGGCTGTTGTTATCAACACAATTGAATTATGGCGGCAGGGTGATTCACACTTTTTTTCCTGCTTTGCTTTGAAACTCTCTGTAATCATTCTACAACCCAGAATGAATAACAGAGTGAAAGCAACCCAGTGATCCCACTCCATAATATATTGGCTGGCATAAAGCCCTAGAGACCAGCCAATCAATGGGGTACAGGCTTCTGCCAAACCAAATATTAAACCTGTACGGATTGCTTCACGAAAATGCGGTCTATGTAGTGCGGCCCCTTTACAAATTGAAGCAGCAAAGGCATCCATTGAAAGTGCTAAAGCTAGGATGATGGTTGCGTACATATTCATTAATATAGCCTCGGTTGGGTGTTTCCATATACATATAACCCACCCCCAACCAATGATGGTGCTATATGCAATGGTCTTGCCAACCGAGTTAATAGCTATCTCATTAGACTATTTCATTTGCTATTTTGAGCAACAATAATGCCTATTAAGATAGCAATAAGGCTACCCGCACCACGTTTATTTTGTAACGAGCGTGTTGATACGGGCTTTTCAGAGAAATTAACTAAATCGCTTCTCTGAAACAGGCTACTCCCCATGACAATTTAAAAGATAGCACAATAATTCAAAAAGGGAAAATAATATTATTTTTAGGGTTAATCAATGATATTGATAATAATTATCATTATCTATTTTATGGGAAAAATAAAAGCCAGCGTATAGCTGACTGTTTATTATTTATTTCTTTATATATTATTATTTCTTATCTATCTATTTTCGATGAGGAATTTGTAAATTCTTTCTAAATCATCAATTTGGCTTACTGATATATATAATTTCTTGTTTTCTAAACCAATAACCAGGATGCCATCTTCAGATAAATTCATGGTTTTTATCCGGTTATAGGAAATAAAGGTGTTTGCATAGAAGAAACCGTTATTCTTAAACAATAATTTAGGCGAACGTATATAGGAAATATAAATAGTCACCAGGGTAGTAAACAACAATAAATATGTGGTTAAACGGCTACCATAGGTGGTAATATTGTTATAAACAACAATAAGAATAAGGATAATAAAGATGAGTGCATCAATTTTGTGTTTTCTTTTTAGCTGTATTTGTAAGTAGGTTTTCCCTTTCAGCAAATTAACCACGAATTCATCATAAACAGCAAAAGCTAGCATTAGTACGATTAAACCAGCTAATACTATATCATTAAGGCTCATTCCTTATCCCTATATTGTTATAAAAAAGAAAAGATGGGGAGGAGCTCCTCCCCGAATGATATTTACTAGAGACCAAGGAAACCAAATCTGGCGCCAATAATCCCTAGAATAAAGAAGCCAATAATGATCCACAGGGCATTGACTTTATGCCGTAATAGCCACATACAGGCAAATGTCAGCAAAAGGGGTACCAGGCCCGGCATCAACTGATCGAGGATATTCTGAACTGTGGTTATTGTCGTTTCACCCGTCTGTTGGTTAGGAATTTCTGATACAACCAACGGGATATTGACTTTCGTCCATTTATTGACTAATGCCCCCATGACAAATAGGCCAAGGATTGACGCTCCTTCCGTCATTTTTTGCAGGAAGCCACCACCCATATCCTGAACGATATTGATTCCTTTCTTATAACCATAAGAGATACCTGAATAGAGAACCAACAGGCGTACAAGGTTGAATAAGAAGAAGAACAAGACAGGCCCAAGCCAGCTACCGCTCATTGCGAGGCCAGCACCCAAAGCAGCAAATACTGGGCGGGCTGTTCCCCAGAAAATAGGGTCGCCAACACCGGCCAATGGTCCCATCAGACCAACTTTGATACCGTTGATTGCACCATCATCGATGGTTGCACCGTTAGCACGCTGTTCTTCCATTGCCATAGTGACACCCAGTACAGGCGCAACGACGTAGGGGTGGGTGTTAAAGAATTCAAGATGGCGTTTGAGTGCCTGTTTACGTTCATCGGTATTTTCTGGATACAAACGACGAAGAGCTGGCACCATAGAGAAGCAGAAGCCTAGGGCCTGCATACGTTCAAAGTTCCATGAACCTTGAAACACATTAGAACGGAGAAATACACCGCGGATATCACTGGGCGTCAGTTTTTTCTGGTCTGCTGTCTGAGCAGCCGTTTTTGTTGTATCTAACATGTTGCTCATCCTTTTAATCTAATTCGTTATCAAGATCGTTATTGGTGTGTCCGGGGGCAGCAACTACCTGAGATTTGTTATATTTAGGGCTTAGCTGAATGTACAGCACGGCCATAACAATACCAATAATGCCCAATGCAACCAGGTTAAATTCAGTGAATGCCGCTGTGACGAAGCCGAGGTAGAAGAAAGGCATTAGGTAGCCGGCACGCATCATGTTGATAACCATTGCATAACCTACAACGACGATCATCCCTCCTGCGATGTTCAAGCCATCTGTTACCACTTTTGGAATAGAGGCAAGTAACTGCTGGACTTCGTTGGTGCCAACCGATAGTGCGACGATCAGGGCAGGGATGGCGATACGCATAGCCTGGAGTAGTAATGCGGATAGATGGATAAAGCTAATCGCACGCAGGCTGCCACGTTCTGCTGCATTGTCAGCCGCATGCTGGAAGGCGACTGTGATGGTACGTACAATGATAGTCAGAACTTGTCCTGCTGCTGCTAGTGGAATGGCCAAGGCGATACCTTCACCGATATCACGACCACCGGCGATGACCAGAATCGTTGAGATGATTGATGCTAAGGCCGCATCCGGGGCAATTGCAGCACCGATATTCATCCAGCCAAGGGCGATCATCTCTAGCGTACCACCGATAATGATACCAGTTGTCATATCACCAAGAATGATCCCGATTAAGGTGCAGGCCACGAGTGGGCGATGGAATTGAAATTCATCAAGAATGGAATCCATTCCCACTATACAAGCTACGATGAATATCAATGTAATTTGAACAACGGTAATTTCCATTGTTTGTCTCCTGTAACCAAATTAAATTTGGTGAGAAATTTTTATCATTGAGAAATTTTTGTCATTGAGTAATAGTTAAATTGCTCTGATCTGGTTTTCGTTTTTAACCTTCTGGAGTAGATCCATCATTTGTAGACGGCTGTCACTGGCAACCTTACGGGCTTCAAGCTCAATACCTCGTTCATCTAGTTTTTTGAAGGCTTCAATATCGGTTTCATCAACGGATATTGCGTTGTTAACTTGTGTTTTCCCCTGACGGAAAGCCATTCCTCCGATGTTGACAGAAGTGATAGCGACACCATCCTTGACTAAACGCAAAACATCTGTTGGGTTTGTAAACAGCAACATGACACGTTCATTGGCATATTTCGGGTTGTTATAAACGCGAACACATTTTGCAACATCAACAACGTGAGCACTGATCCCCGGTGGAGCAACTTGTTTTAGCAAGGTGGTACGAACAGTATCAGCAGCAACTTCATCGCTGACGACAATGATTCGCTTGACATTGGTTTCTTTTGTCCAACGAGTAGCGACCTGACCATGAATGAGGCGGTCATCAATTCGGGCCAGTGCGATTTTCATATGACCACCGGTTGATGGCGCAAATGAAGGCGCCGCAACGGATGCTACAGGCTTTGCTGGTTCAGTTTTTTGAGGTTCTTCTGTTTTCAGGGCCCGGATGCCTTCTTTCCCTGTTTCCAGAGCAACAGAAACCAGTTCTGCCAGAGATGGGTCATCATCTCGACACATAAAGGTTTCAACCAGCATTGGAACGTTAACACCGGTGATGATTTCGTAATTCTTTTTATCTACGGCGATACGGCTAGCCGCATTGAATGGACTTCCTCCCCATGTATCGACAAGAAACAGTACACCTTGCTCTGTATTAAGCGTTTCGAGTTTACTGTTGTATTTTTCAAATAAAGTATCGGCATTTTCACCAGGAACGAAGTCAATGTAGGAAACATTTTCTTGCTCTCCAATTAACATCTCTGCGGTACGAAGCAGTTGCTCAGCCGCAGCCCCGTGCGTGCCAATCATAATGGCTATACTCACTTGTTTTCCCCTCTGTTAACAATATAAACGCAGGATTATTACAAAGTTACTGCAATAATTTTGATGAATCATTCCTCCAATAAAAATCTTATTTGTATGAATAATGACCTTTTATCAATATGATACCTAAATATTTGACTTGATTTAGACTTTATCTCTTATTGACTGAAAAAATCGGCTGTTAGATTAACATTAGAAATACCGAAGGAAAATTGCTGTCAGTCAGAAAAAATGAAATAGATAAAAATGTTAACCACAAAACAATTTAATAAGCTAAAAATTGTAAAATTAATTTATAATTATCTATAATTTGTTTATTGTTAGATGTTTATTCTGTTCTCGGTAACATCTTATTAATTTAAAATCGAAAACATATTCATCTTTTTAGATCAAAAGATGATCATTTTAAGTTTTGGCTAAAAAATATCCCAACCATAAGGTAGGGATATTTTCATTGTCATCCTTAAACCACCTCCTAGGGAGGTGGTGATTGTCCCTGTGAGGCTCTAGCCTGAAGGAAACCCATGTTGGAATATATCCACTTACTCACCACAAGTAAGAAGGAAATCACCATCATGGGTCTCTATAGAAGTTCATCACATGTATTTTGGCGTTGCAAATATCACTTGGTCTGGACCCCGAAGTATCGATTTAAGATACTTCGGGATAAAATAGGCAAGGAGCTTTATAGATCAATGTATATACTTTGCAACATGAAAGATTGTGAGGTATTGGAGTTAAATATTCAACCGGATCATGTTCACTTGGTTGTGATGATCCCGCCGAAATTATCGATATCGACGTTAATGGGAGTCCTGAAAGGGCGTAGTGCAATAAGGCTTTATAATAAGTTTCCGCATATACGTAAGAAGTTGTGGGGGAATCATTTTTGGGCGAGGGGTTATTTTGCGGATACAGTAGGCGTAAACGAAGAAATAATCAGACGGTATGTAAGGCATCAGGATAAAAAGGACCAAGAGTTTGACCAACAAATGGAGTTGTTACAGGATTAACTCGGATATAGCCCCCTTTTAGGGGGCCCAATGTAAAGCCACCTCCTAGGGAGGTGGTCTTTTACTACAGAAGTATTTATTGATTAAAAAACAGGTTATTTATTTGATTAATCACACTGAACTTTAATTGCCAGACCACCGCGGGATGTTTCACGATATTTAGCGTTCATGTCTTTACCTGTTTCGTACATGGTTTCAATAACTTTATCGAGAGAAACACGTGGTTCACTGGTACGGCGCAAAGCCATGCGTGCAGCATTGATTGCTTTTACTGAAGCAATGGCATTTCGTTCGATACAAGGTACTTGTACTTGGCCTGCCACCGGGTCACAGGTAAGGCCGAGGTTATGTTCCATACCGATTTCAGCCGCAATACAGACCTGTTCAGCGCTGCCGCCAAGCAGCTCAGCAAGGCCGGCTGCTGCCATCGAGCAGGCAACACCTACTTCCCCCTGGCAACCCACTTCAGCTCCAGATATTGATGCATTCATTTTATAGAGAATGCCAATAGCGCCGGAAGCGAGGAAATAGCGGATATAGAGTTCTGGCGTTACAGGTTCAATGCAATGGTTGTAATAAGCGAGTACAGCAGGAACAATGCCACAAGCGCCATTGGTTGGTGCGGTAACAACACGTCCACCCGCAGCATTTTCTTCATTGACTGCCAGAGCGAACATGTTCACTAAATCCACAACATTCATTGGATCATTGGACAGATTGTTTGATGAGGTCAGCATGCGATGTAGTGCCGCTGCCCGGCGTGGTACACGCAGTGGGCCAGGTAAAACCCCTTCTGTGTTCAAACCACGTTCAATACAAGCCTGCATGGTATCCCAGACATCGGTAAAATAGGCATTAATTTCTTCTTTGCTGTGGAGATCCAGCTCATTTTTCATCATTAAACCGGAAATAGATAACCCGGTTTTATTACAATTCATCAGTAATTCTTTTGCTGAATTGAATGGATAGGAAACGGGTTTGGTATCCTGGGAAGGTTTACCAAAGTGTTCTTCATCAACAATAAAACCACCACCAATTGAGTAGTAGGTTTTGCTATAAACTTTTTTGTCCCCCGCGAATGCGTGAATTTGCATGCCGTTTTCATGTAATGACAGGTTATCACTACGGAAAACCATGCCGCTATCACGTGGGAAATCGACTTCATGTAAACCGTTGGCTAACTTAATACGCTGTGTTTGCTCTACATCACGAATAAAACCGGGGATCGAATCAATATCAACGGTGGCGGGTAAATTGCCTGCCAGACCCATGATAATGGCGATATCCGTATGGTGACCCTTGCCAGTTAATGAGAGTGAGCCGTAAACATCGACGGCTACACGCGTGATAGAAGGCATTAATCCCTGGTTTACCAGATCGTCGACGAACTGTTTGCCGGCTTTCATCGGGCCAACCGTATGAGAGCTAGATGGACCAATACCGACCTTAAACATGTCGAAAACGCTAATCACGCCAGACTCCTTAAAAAAGATAGAGATATAGTTATATATATTGGGGTACGCTACTTTACTGTGATTTAGTAGTGTTGATAAGGGAGTTTACAGTTTTTTTTGAATTATGATAGCAATAGTAATAAAAATGGGCAAAAAAAGCACAAATTAATTATCCTTAAATAATTTAGATCAAACTTGAACTTGTTGAGCTAATTGATGAATTATCGTTGCTGTCAGCCCCCAGATGAGGTGTCCCTGGTACCAGTAAAAATAGATACGATGCTGCTGACCGCGGCGGTTAATATCAAGATAATGATAACTCGAAAGTGAAAGCGCTTCTGATAGAGGAACTTCGAATATTTTGGCAACCTCTTCCGGGTTGCTGTGAAGGGATAATCCAGGGGGCAATAATCCGACAATAGGTGTCACCAGATAGCCACTGGTGCTATTTAAAGGGGCGAGTTGTCCCAGAACCTGAACTTTCTGATGAGGTATGTTAACTTCCTCTTCCGCTTCTCGTAGCGCTGTCGCGATTATTGATTTATCTTTAGGATCAGCAACCCCTCCTGGAAAGGCGACTTGACCGGCATGTGATCGTAAAGTGGCGGAGCGCCGGGTTAATAATAGTGTTGGTTTCGGTTTGCAGATGATGGGTAATAACACCGCGGCATGGCGGTTGTTATCTAGAAGTCGTTTAGGCGGTGGTGGAAGTTGTAACTGAAATCTGTTGACGAAATCAGACAGCGATATCATATGACTTTTATTTTCCCTAGTTGTGGCAAAATACAATTCAACTTATCAAATGTTTCTTGATACTCTTTTTCGGCAATGCTGTCGGCAACGATCCCGCCGCCAGCCCAACAATATATTTTTTCTTTCTCAGTTAAGAGGGTACGAATGGTGATATTGCTATCCATTGTGCCACAGAAACTAATATAACCAATTGAGCCACAATATCCATGTCGGCGGTGAGGTTCAAGTTCTTCTATTATCTCCATCGCTCTGATTTTAGGCGCTCCGGTAATAGAACCTCCGGGAAAACAGGCACGTAATAGATCCGTGGCATGTTGTTCATTTGGCAGTGTTGCGGTGATTGTGCTAACCAGATGATGAACGGCAGGGAATTGTTCAACCACAAATAATTCAGGAACTTTAACTGACCCAGGTGTGGCTACCCGGCCAATATCATTCCGCAATAAATCGACGATCATCAAATTTTCAGCTTGGTCTTTTTTTGAAGCTGCTAATTTTTCAGCTTGCAGGGCGTCCTTTTCTGCATCACCTAAGCGCGGTAATGTTCCCTTGATCGGGCGAGTTTGAATTTGTTTATTTTCCAAGAGTAAAAAACGTTCGGGAGAGACACTGATAACGCTGTTTTCCGGTAAACGAATAAAGGCTGAAAAAGGTGCGCGGTTGCTCTCATTAAGTTTTATGAATGCTTGCCATTCATCTCCTTGGTAATCGGCGCAAAATCGTTGTGCCAGATTAACTTGATAACAATCGCCATTTAACAGATAGTGATGAATGCAGTTAATTTTCTCGTTATATTGTTTGGCACTCATATTTGACTGCCATTCACTGGTCAACGTAAAAGCTGCTTTTGGTGAAACTTGGCGAGATGTAAGCCAGTTCAGACGCGTGTCAACATTACTGTAACTGAATAAAATCACCTCTTTTTTATGATGATCAACAATGAGTGCCCAGTCATAAATACCTATTGCCATATCTGGAAATGACAGCTCATTTTTGGCTTGTGATGGTAATTCTTCAATATAACGCCCTAGATCATATCCCCATAGGCCCAGTGCGCCACCTTGAAATGGCAAATCAGTATCAAGCTTTGCTGTGATATTTAATTTCTTTAGTTGTTTTTTTAACAGGTGAAAGGGATCTTCCTCAGTAATATAGATATCACCATCTTCGTTTATTTCAGTCGATTTATTATGACTGAGCAGTGTTATCCGTGGTTCTGCAACCATAATATCAAACCGGTTATGGGGGTGGTTGGCAGAACCAGAATGGAGCAGCATTGCCCAAGGCTGGTTTGAAATCGGCGCGAAATAGTTGATGGCAGCGTCTGGCTGATAAGGTAATTGCCGTTTTTGTAGTGAAATACTCATTATGATGTTGGTTTAGCAGTTGTAACGCAAAAGTTAGTCTTGATTTTAATCCTTACAGATTAACATAGAAATCCATTCCTTACTTGAGTTAAAAATCGCTATACTCCTCGGCATAGATCACTTTATAGAGGTTATTATCATGTTTTCGGATATGCCAGCTTTATCCCATCAGGAACAGCAACTAGCAGTGGAAAAAATTCAGCAATTGATGGTTGAAGGAATGAGTAGTGGGGAAGCGATTGCGTTGGTTGCTCAAGAAATTCGTGAACAGCATCGAGGAAAAGAACAGGTTAATGTAGTGTTTGATGATGAAAAATGAACATAATTAAATTATTTATTTAACAATAATCACACATTTGTTTTACCTGACATGCTAGGTTAGCTCCATATTTAATCTCTTACTTTGAGATATTAACGGGAGGTAGTATGAAAGCATGTCATATCATTAACAGAGTTGGCCTATCGGGTGCTGCACTTTTGCTCACTGTTTCATTCACAGTATCTGCTGTATCGGAGAACAAACGTGTTGGTAAATTTATTTCTTGCGATAATTTAACCAAATCGCAAATTGCCGCTCAAGTAAAGCGTGATTTTCTGCAAAACCGCATTAACCATTGGTCGGAAGATAGGAAGCAGTTGGGAACTTCTAAACCAGTGGTGTGGGTAAAGGCGGAAAATATTACTGGCGATAAAGATATCTTAAAAATTCCGCTGACTGTTCGTGGTTCTAAACGTGACAAAGGTTACCGTGTTGTCGTTGATTGTCAGCAAAATACGATTAGCTATAGCGAATCGAAATAACATTTTCTGCTAGTTATCTCTACCCGTCGTTAGACGGATACTGGGTTTGGTGTTAGTCAGTAAAGGAAATGTTATGTCAGAATTGAGAAAATTATATCCGGCTTGTGAAGCTTATCGCTCGGGTTATTTGGATACAGGCGATGGTCATCAAATTTATTGGGAATTGTGCGGTAATCCTGTAGGTAAGCCTGCTGTATTTATTCATGGCGGGCCGGGCGGTGGTATTGCCTCTTATCACCGTCGGTTATTCGACCTGAAGAAATATCATGTCATGCTATTCGATCAGCGTGGTTGTGGACGTTCAAAACCTCATGCCAGTTTGGAAAATAATACCACTTGGCATTTAGTTGAAGATATTGAGCGTTTACGTCAATTGATGGGGGTGGAAAAATGGCTGGTATTTGGTGGCTCGTGGGGTTCAACTTTATCTTTAGTTTATGCCCAGACTCATCCTCAACGCGTTTCTGAATTAATTCTTCGGGGAATTTTCTTGCTGAGACCACAAGAGTTGCACTGGTATTATCAGGATGGCGCTTCTAATTTCTTCCCTGACAAATGGCAACGCACAGTATCTATTTTATCGGAGGAAGAACGAAAGGATGTGATCGGAGCATATAATAAGCGGCTGACCAGTGATGACCTTCGCGTGCAATTAGAAGCCGCTCGTCTCTGGAGTTTGTGGGAAGGGGAGACGGTGACATTGCTTCCTTCAAATAGTGTGGAGTGTTTTGCAGAAGATGAGTTTGCTTTGGCATTTGCTCGGATTGAAAACCACTATTTTATCAATGAAGGTTTTATGAATGAGGAGCAGCAACTGTTGAATAATATTGACGTTATACGGGATATTCCGGCAGTTATCATTCATGGCCGATATGATATGGCTTGCCGGGTGCAAAATGCTTGGGATTTAGCGCAGGCATGGCCGGAGGCGGAATTACATATTATTGAAGGAGCAGGGCATTCATTTGATGAGCCGGGTATTTTACATCAGCTTATTAGTGCAACTGATAGGTTTGCCGATCAGTGATTGGATATAACCACCGGTTATCCGGTGGTTACCCATGCTTACTGGCTGATTAGCGGCTTTTGGGTTCGTAGGGTAAACGGGAAAATTGTTTGGATAATTGGCGATAATACACTAAACGTTGTTGAAAATATTGCCGCAGATACTCGGGTTGCTCTTGTTCAACGGTATCAGGCAGTACTGGCATATTGTAACGCTCCTTAAAAGCTACGCCGGAGGCTGCCAAATCAACATTCACTTTATCCATGTTCTCTGTGGAAAGCTCGGCCAGATTATGTTTCATAAGTGTCTTTCTCATTCACACACAAAGTGATAAAACTAATCCAGAAGAGTTTTTCTGGCAAGGTCTGAATTGATTATTTTATAAATATAAATAATATTCATTATCATTAAATATAAAAATTCCTTGATGAAGATTATTTTGTAAATGTAATTCATTTTCATTTGAATATATTAAATGAGATTCATTTTCATTTTATTTATCAGGAAATATATTTATATTTCAATATGATATGTATATTTAATTTATTTTCTCTTATTGGGTTTTATTATTCTAATTTAATTGGCATAATATAGGTGAATTAATGACTGGAGTATCTATTATGTTAAACCGAGAAATGATTGATAAATTAAATGAGCAGATGAATCTGGAGTTCTATTCTGCGAATTTATATCTACAAATGAGTGCATGGTGCGGTGAACAAGGATTACCTGGCGCTGCTGCGTTTTTTAAATCACACTCCCAGGAAGAAATGCAGCATATGCATCGTTTGTTTGATTATCTGAGTGATACAGGTGCAATGCCACGTTTGGGGCAAATTGATGCGCCTTCCGCCGATTATGAATCTATAACCCATGTACTCAATAGAACTTATGAGCACGAGAAGTTTATTACTGCCGAAATTAATAAACTTGCTCATTTGGCGATAACCACGCAGGATTATTCTACTTTTAACTTTCTGCAATGGTATGTAGCGGAACAGCATGAAGAAGAGAAATTGTTTAAATCTATCCTTGATAAATTAGGTATGGTTGGCGAGGATGGTAAAGCACTTTTCCTATTGGATAAAGATCTGAAAGGTCTGGCTGCTGCAAATCCTGTCTAATGAAATGGAATTAATTAGCCGCAGTAGTCGCAATAACTTTAGGTATTTAAAGTCAATGCTGCGGTTTTCCTTTATTTTTGCGCGATAGTTCACAAGACGAAATTCTCATTGTAAGTTATCGCAGATAAAATAACTCTTTTGATATAAAATGATGACAACTTATCGAGATTCATTTGAAAATTAAGAGGTTATTGATGACTATTAGCACAATTCGCTCTTTTTGCCGAAAATTATCTGCTCTAATTGTTCTTTTCGTTGGCATATCCTGCCAGCAAGCTTTGGCCCATGCCCATTTGACAGAACAAATTCCGGCGGAAGATACTACTGTAGAAAATACACCGCAGGTAATCACATTAAGCTTTTCTGAAGGTATTGAATTGAATTTTAGTAAAGTAAAAGTGACTGGTCCGGAAAATAGACCCATTAAAACCGGAAAATTGAAGCTTGATCCGGCAACTAATACAAAACTGATTCTTCCTATCGAAGATAAACTAACGACAGGGAGATATGATGTGAACTGGAGCGTGGTCTCTGTTGATGGGCATAAGACCAAAGGTGTCTATAGCTTTACAGTGAAATAATTATGTCTCTGGCGGCGCTGTATATTCTTTGTCGCTTCACCCATTTTGTGGCAGTTATGTTAATGTTTGGCTTTAGCGTATTTACTGCCATCTTGGTTCCTGAGCGTTTATCTGTTCTGATTGATGCACGCCTTCGTTTAGGGGTAATTATCAGTACCGTTGTGACATTAATAACAACAATTGGATGGTTGGCAATTCAAGCGGGAATAATGGGTGATGGCTGGCAGGATATTTATAATCTAGAAATCTGGTTGGCAGTACTGGGAACAACTTTTGGTAAAGTTTGGCAATGGCAAATACTGATTTCAATAGTTGCTACGGGGTTTTTGTTTATCAGTAAACAAAAAGCTAGAAATATTCTGATGTTAATCAGTTCTACGGTTTTACTCTCCTGCCATGCCTTTATAGGTCATTCGGTAATGCATGATGGGATAACAGGCGTTTTTTCTCAGGTCAATCAGGTAATTCACTTAGTGAGTGTTGGGTATTGGTTTGGTGGATTATGGCCTTTTTTGTTATGTCTGCAATTTTTACGGATACAAAATGAATTGGCTATGGGATTGGATAAACAGATCATGGTTTCTATGATGCGTTTTTCCACGTATGGGCACGTTGCTGTAACTTTGATTATTATAACGGGTATCATAAGCAGCTTAATTTTGCTGCCGAACTGGCCGAAATATAGCGGCAGTGAATATCAATCCATGCTATGGCTGAAGATAGCATTAGTGGCGGGCATGGTGATGCTAGCATTAATTAACCGCTATATCCTGGTTCCCAAACTGAAACAACCTGGCCGTTATCAGTTGTTGATTATCAATAGTTGGATTGAAATTATCCTCGGAGCATTGGTTTTATTATGTGTTGCTGTTTTTGCCACTTATCAACCAGTTTGATTTTCTTAAGTAATTATCTGTCTCGATAGGTGCTATTGGTGTAGCCTATTCTTGACACTAAATATATAGTGAATATGGAAAAAGCTGGAGTGTATAAAAGATCCACTTCGCTCGCTTTTATATCTACATTGGTAACTATTATGAAACGTTTACTCTTATTACTTTCCTTGTTTTGTCTCTCTTTTCAAAATGTTGCTGCGCCGATTGAAACGGTGAGTAAGCACCAATTTGGTGATAAATGGGCATTTACACGGGAAGAGGTGATGTTGGATTGCCGAGCAAATAAGGCTCTGTTTGTGATTAATCCAAGTACGTTAGTGCAATACCCATTGAATGATATAGCCACAGAGATGATGCAGGTAGGGAAAGTGAATGCTAAGTCTTTGGATATTATTTTATTGGATGATAGCAAAAATCCAACTCAAAAAATGAGTATAGAGCCATTCCAACAAGCAGCTTTAGCATTGTGCGATAAAAAATAATGTCATTGAGTAAGCGATAGCGTCTATATTTGTCTTAATGGAAGATGTTGTTTTTGATTATTTATTATCCAAAAAGTTGGTAAAATGCAAGTATGTCAGCTACGCTTTAAGTTGTAAGTTGTTTTTCGTCTCAATGACACTTTTAGCGCACGGCTCTTAAGAGCCATTTTCCCTAGGCCGAGTAGAGGAGTCAACTCGGCCTTTTTTTGTCACAAGCTTTGTGGACATCAGACCACCCTCATAACCCATGCATGTTTTTGTCTATCATAATGCTTTCTGTAGAGAAGAATGTGTTTATCGTTTAATAAGGCGGGAATACTGGTGTGTTCATCCCATCCATCCAACTGCATACAGAGTTCGCGGTCGGAATTACAGGGAATGCTGATGGTGATATCATCCTCTTCAGAAGGTGAAGAGAGAATAGCATCATCAATTTCGTAGCTGGAAATTCTTAATATTGTCTGGTTCATGATCGCTCCTTAACTTTTAGATAACAGGTAAGACCAGTGTGGCCATCATTGAGGATAGATCAAATAGCTGAGATTTCCAGTAATAATATTTTCTGTGTTGGATAATTGGTAGATGATATTGCTGTTATAATTATCTGTTCTAAAACTTACTATCGTCATATTGCTTTTTTTATCTTTGTCATTCTTTGGCCTTTTATACATTCAGTAGGAAATATTTATTTGGTGTGGTAGTAAGGAGTAAAAGTGTTAGTGATGGTGTAGTAAATGCAATAATTCTACGGATAAATTGTTTGAATGTTTTGTTTTTTACTACACAACCAGTCAATTCTCAAATGAAAGAGGCTAATGAGCGACACTGTTATCAGATAATTGATCTTTATAATTGTGGAAAAGTTCAATTTAATTTTATTGTATGGGAACCTGGAGGTGCTGACGGTGAATCATATTCATACTGGTTGCGCCCCTGATAATGTTTTGGTAAGTAGTGTGATATCTCACAAGCTTTTGCAAGTATTCAATAAATATATTAAAGAATATCTTATTAAAGATAGTAAAGAATTTACGTCAGTGTGACAGACTGTTAACCTTATTGTTATGGGCATTTGATATTTTTTTGATATAAAAATAGAGATGCGTTTTGTGAATTTCATCGGATAGGTCAATTATGAATAAAAATGAGTTCTATCGGGAGCTTACGGGGGACTTAAAAGCTCTGTTGTCTGGTGAGTATGACTTAATAGCAACGCTGGCTAATGCCAGTGCATTGTTGTATGAACGCTTGCATGATGTTAACTGGGTTGGTTTTTACCTGATTGGTGGCGATACGTTGGTGTTAGGGCCATTTCAGGGAAAAGTTGCTTGTGTCAGAATACCTGTTGGCAAGGGGGTATGCGGAACGGCTGTATTAGAAAAGCGCATCCAGCGTGTTGATGATGTTCATGCGTTCCCAGGCCATATCGCCTGTGATGCTGCTAGTAACGCTGAAATTGTGTTGCCGTTGATCGTAAGCGATAGAATCATCGGTGTATTGGATATTGATAGTACGGTCTTTAATAGGTTCGACGAGAAAGACGAATTTGGCTTACAAGCCCTTATTGATGGGCTTTGTGCTCATTTAGAACAGTGCGTTATGCCTAAATATGTTGAATTGAATGTAACTTAACATATGGATAACGTGGCATTTATCAGCAACGCTATTATAATGACGCCAGTTCATGCCTATGCTGGTTGGCAAAACCGTTGTAATCAGGAAATTTCATGGAAAATCAACCTAAGTTGAATAGTAGTAAAGAGATTATTGCATTTTTAGCTGAGCGTTTCCCGCTCTGTTTCGTAGCAGAAGGTGAAGCTCGTCCTTTAAAGATCGGTATTTTTCAAGATATCGTTGAACGTATTCAGGACGAAGAGTGTTTAAGTAAAACACAACTGCGCTCCGCCTTACGTCTGTACACATCAAGTTGGCGCTATTTGTATGGTGTTAAAGAAGGTGCACAGCGTGTTGACCTTGATGGTAATTCATGCGGTGAACTGGAAGCGGAACACATTGAGCACGCTCTCCAGCAACTGACTGAAGCCAAAGCACGGGTTCAGGCACAGCGTGCGGAGCAAAGAGCTAAGAAACGTGAAGCTGAAAATGCGGCGGCTGGTGAAAAAAATGAACGGCCCGCAGCCAAGAAACCTGCACCTCGTCGCCGTGCTAACAATACTGAGGGGGAAAAACGGCAGCAACAGCCACGCCAACAAAAGCGTCCTCAGCAAGCACGTAAGCCAGTTGCTAAACCTGCTCAACCTTCACCTACTCAGATTATCGATGTTTCATCGCTGAAAATTGGTCAGGAAATTAAAGTAAGAGTGGGTAAGAGTTCAGTGGATGCTTCTGTGCTTGAGATCGCCAAAGATGGTGTACGAGTACAATTGCCTTCCGGTTTGGCAATGATTGTACGCGCAGAACATTTACAGTTCTGATACGGAGGCCAACCTGGGCATGAACAAATTCGTCAGACTGGCTTTTGTCTTAGGTGTTTCAATTTTTGGTACTTGTTATGCAAATACAAACAGTCCAGTGGCTGTTCCTGTTGGTATTGAACAACTACCTATATTGAAGCAGGAACCTCAGCATTCAACAGTGAGCGAGCGGGTAACATCCCGCTTCACTCGTTCTCATTATCGCCAATTTGATTTAAATGGTGATTTTTCGGCAAAAATATTTGACCGCTATCTCAATATACTGGATTACAGCCATAACATATTATTAGCGTCAGATATTGCTCAGTATGCCGATAAGAAAAAGTTGTTAGGCAAGGAATTGGAAAGTGGGAATCTGGAAATTCCATATGACTTGTTTAATTTGTTACAGAAACGTCGCTTTGAGCGTTATCAGTACGCTTTATCGCGTCTTGAACAGCCAATGAATTTTGATGGTAACGATACAATTGATATTGATCGTTCCAAAGCCCCTTGGCCACAGAGTGTGGAAGAGCTAAATAAACTTTGGGATGCTAAAGTTAAGTATGATTGGCTCAACCTCAAGCTCAGTGGCAAAGAGGACAATAAAATCAAAGAGATGCTCACCAAACGTTATCAATCTGCGTTAAAACGTCTGACACAAAGTCAAAGTGAAGATGTTTTCCAATTGATTATGACTGCGTTTGCTCGTGAAATTGATCCTCATACTAATTATCTTTCACCACGCAATACTGAACAGTTTAACTCAGAAATGAGTCTTTCCCTGGAGGGGATTGGTGCTGTTTTGCAAATAGATGATGACTACACGGTTATAAATTCTTTGGTTGCTGGTGGGCCTGCCGCCAAAAGCAAAGTATTAAACGTGGGCGATAAGATTATTGGTGTCGCTCAGTCTGGGAAGTCTATGGTGGACATTATTGGCTGGCGTCTGGATGATGTGGTTGCGCTGATTAAAGGTCCTAAAGGGAGTAAAGTACGGCTTGAGGTTATTTCTGATACCAAAGGAGCAAAACCACGTACTGTTACTTTAACTCGTGAACAGATCCGTTTGGAAGATCGGGCTGTGAAGATGTCAGTTAAGACAATGGGTCAGGAAAAAGTGGGCGTTCTTGATATCCCCGGTTTTTATGTTGGTTTGACTGATAATGTTAAAACGCAATTACAAAAACTGACCAAACAGCATGTCAGTGCTATTGTCATTGATTTGCGTAGCAATGGCGGTGGTGCGCTGACAGAGGCGGTTTCTTTATCAGGCTTGTTTCTCCCAAGTGGCCCGATTGTCCAAGTTAGAGATAATAATGGAAAAATCCGTCAGGATTCTGATACCGATGAAGTGGTGTACTATAAAGGACCTTTGGTTGTTCTGGTAGACCATTTTAGTGCTTCTGCTTCTGAAATTTTTGCCGCGGCAATGCAGGATTATGGGCGAGCGTTGATTGTTGGTGAACCGACTTTTGGTAAAGGCACAGTTCAACAATATCGTTCTTTGAGTCGTATTTACGATCAAATGATGCGTCCTGATTGGCCATCACTGGGTTCTGTCCAATATACGATTCAGAAGTTCTATCGCGTGAATGGCGGTAGTACTCAGCGTAAAGGGGTTACTCCTGATATTGTAATGCCGACGGGGGTTGATCCGGCAGAAACGGGGGAAAGTTTCGAAGATAATGCTTTGCCTTGGGATAGCATTCCTCCTGCCCGTTATACAGGGTCTAAAATTGTTGCTGCATTGGTTCCTCAGTTGAATGTCGTTCACAATGCTCGCATTACAAATGATCCAGAATTCAAGTACATCAATGAGGATATTGCTCACTATAAGGCGATGAAAGAGCATAAAAATCTTGTTTCTTTGAACTACGCACAAAGAGAGAAAGAGAATAAGGAAGCGGATGCTCTGAAGTTGAATCGCATAAATGATCGCTTTAAACGCGAAGGTAAAAAGCCATTAACTTCACTGGATGATTTACCTAAAGATTATCAGGGGCCAGATCCCTATCTTGATGAGTCAGTGAAGATTGCACTTGATTTAGCACACCAACCTGCTGAGAAAATGTTAGCTAAATCTAAATAAAATAATGGGTTAAAGCCTGTCAATGATTAATGCCCAATATCGTTCGCTTGAGATGTTTTGAGTGAACGGTATATTGGGTTTTCAATAAAATAATATGAACAGCCTTTTTAAGGTGTTTTTTCTTTTCAGAAAAGATGAATTGTTTCACATTTTCTCAGCATTACTAGGTGTTGGAGTATTTTGTTTAACCAATTGGTGTTAGGCTAATGCGGGTTTTTTTATGATTTTGTAAAGTTGTATTGATCTTATCGCTTAACAGGTTAAAAGCCTTGAATACAGTAAGAACAGCCTTATTTATAGAGTAGTTCTGAAAGTGCATTTATGATTATTAATAAAGGAAGCCGGTTTTTATGATGCGAATTGTTTTGTTCCTCCTCACTAACCTCGCTGTTATGTTGGTGTTCGGGATAATACTTTCTTTGACAGGAATTCAGAGGAGTAGTGTACAAGGTCTGATGATTATGGCTGGCCTGTTTGGTTTCGGGGGAGCATTTGTTTCCCTGTTGATGTCCAAATGGATGGCTTTGCGCTCTGTGGGTGGTCAGGTCATAGAACAGCCAGCAAATGAAGTTGAACATTGGTTAGTTGAAACTGTTCGTCGTCAAGCGGAACAGGTCAATATTGCCATGCCCCAGGTTGCGATTTATGCCGCGCCTGATATTAACGCATTCGCTACCGGAGCGCGTCGTAATGCTTCTCTGGTAGCTGTCAGCACTGGTTTATTGGACAACATGAGTAGGGCAGAAGCAGAAGCCGTTATTGCTCATGAGATTAGTCATATTGCTAATGGTGATATGGTGACGATGACTTTGTTGCAAGGTATCGTAAATACTTTCGTTATCTTTATTTCTCGTCTGTTGGCTCAGGCTGTATCAAGTTTCCTGTCTGGCAACAGTGATGAGGAAGAGAGTAACTCCTCTGGTAATCCGATTGTTTACATGGTTGTTTCAATGGTGCTGGAAATAGTATTTGGTATTCTGGCGAGCATTATTACAATGTGGTTCTCCCGTTACCGCGAGTTCCATGCAGATGCAGGTTCTGCCAAATTGGTCGGCCGTGAGAAAATGATTGCTGCTTTACAGCGTCTGAAAACCAGTTATGAACCGCAGGAAGAAGGCAGTATGATGGCGTTCTGTATTAATGGTAAAGCAAAAACATTCAGTGAGCTGTTCATGTCTCATCCACCATTGGACAAACGTATTGAAGCACTGCGTAGTGGACAATACCTGAATAAATAACATTGTGAATAAAATAAAAAGCCGGAAAATCAACTCCGGCTTTTTTGCAACTTTTGAAGTTTTAAATTATAGCTGACTTAATTCAACCTGTTCTTCTTGATCGAAGATAGTTTTATCAGTTTGTCCCATCAGTTGGCTGGTAATAGTACCAGCGGTCATTGAGCCACTTACATTCAGTGCCGTACGGCCCATATCAATGAGAGGCTCAACAGAAATCAATAAAGCAATCAACGTCACAGGTAATCCCATTGCAGGTAAGACAATCAGTGCCGCAAACGTAGCACCGCCACCTACACCCGCCACGCCAGCAGAGCTGATAGTGACAATACCAACGAGTGTTGCAATCCACATCGGGTCAAGAGGATTTATGCCCACTGTTGGAGCAACCATTGCTGCCAACATGGCGGGATAAATCCCGGCACAGCCATTCTGACCAATTGTTGCTCCGAAAGAGGCTGAGAAACTGGCGATAGATTCTGGCACGCCAATACGGAGTGTCTGAGTTTCGACATTCAGTGGAATACTGGCCGCACTGGAACGGCTGGTAAATGCAAAGGTCAACACCGGCCAGGTTTTTTTGAAAAATCTAAGTGGATTGATGCCGATGAGAGAGAGCAGGAACCCGTGAACAACAAACACGAGTGCTAATGCAATGTAAGATGCGATAACAAAGGTTCCCAGTTTTGCAATTTCATGGATATTAGAGTTGGCGACAACTTTGGTCATTAAAGCCATAACACCATACGGCGTTAAGCGCATAACCAGACGAACCAGTTTCATTACCCATGCTTGTATAGTATCGATAGCGACTAATATGCGTTCACCTCTTTCATTGTCATCTTTCAGCATTTGCAGAGCTGCGATACCTAAGAAGGTTGCAAAGATGACAACGCTGATCACAGAGGTTGGGTTAGCGCCGGTTAAATCTGCAAATGGATTTTTAGGAATAAAAGATAAAATCAATTGTGGTACAGATAAATCAGAGACTTTGCTGGCGTAGTTGTTTTCGATAGCAGACAGGCGGTTCGTTTCTTGAGGACCTTGGATCAGACCTTCAGCAGTCAGGCCGAACAGGTTGATAATTATGATACCGATAAGCGCTGCAATCATTGTAGTGAATAGCAATGCTCCAATGGTCAGAAAACTGATTTTTCCTAAAGAAGATGCTTTGTGTAATTTGGCAACTGCACTCAAAATAGAGGCAAATACCAGAGGCATAATGACCATTTGTAGAAGCTGTACGTAACCATTACCGACAATGTTGAACCATAATATGGATTCCTTCACTATGATATTATCAGAGCCATAAACTAGTTGCAGTGCCAGGCCAAAAATAATGCCAATGGCAAGGCCCGCAAAAACCTTTTTCGACAAGTTCCATTGCCGTGAACTAGCTTTTGACAATAGCAAAAGCAGTGCTACGAAGACGAGCACATTCGAAATGAGTGGTAAATTCATCCCCAAACTCCAGAATTCAATTTAGTTGAGTCATAAGTTGTATCGAATCGTGTAAGTTTGCAAACGAACACATTACAACAAGCAGTTGGGGAATATAGTATCAGCTTAAATTATTCTCATTTATAACTATATAGAATTTGTTATAACAAATGTGACTTTTAAGATTTATTTTTAGTCAATTAGAGTATTATAAATAGAGATCTTTGATGCGATTGATATAAAAAAGTATAGAGTATTCAATATCTTTTGGTAGAAAAATGGCAATGACAATTAAGAGAGCAGAAATAAACCTTTCTGCTTTCTTATTTCCTTGCTTGCCAAGCACCGGTAGACAGAAACGTATTTTGATTGGCCATAATAACGGCACACCTGCGGGCGTTAGCATATCTGCAATCAGATGGCTTAAATAGCCAACAATCATGGCATGGAAAAAATCAGTTGGGATTAGCCACTCTTCCGGTATTTTTAGCCAAAATAAAGTGATTCCTAATATGAGAGCAAGTAAGCTGTGAGTAAATCCTCTATGACCACAAAGTTTGGCTACGGGAATGGAGATAAATCTGAATAATCTACCCAAAGTTGAATTAGGATGATCGATATCAGGTAACAAGGCAGTAAGCAGCACCCCTGGTAGCATATGCAGCCAGTCTCCATTAGCTATCTCTGGTGTTATTTCTAGCTTGTGTGCCAAGATAATGCTGGCAACTGAAAACAAAAGATGCCCTTCTGCGGTCATAAATTCCTCTGACTAATAACTGTCTATCCATACAGTTGGCGAAGTATAGAGGGTTTTACGTGGGTAAGATAGAGGGTGAAAAGCAAAAATATCTTATTTATTAATATATAACGTTAATATCTAATTAAATTTTTATTTGACAGAATAAGATATAAGCGCTGCGGCTGTTATGTGAACAATTGAGAAGCTGCCATCGATATCAAAAAATGGCCGCTTTTATTGGTAAATGAAAAGACATTTAGTATCTCTCTCTGGTCAGACAGTTAGCGAAAGCTGATTGTAACAACCTCAGTGAATGAAATCTTTTCCTGATCGGGAACATGGTAAGAAATCCTTAATTAAATATAAAGTTAAATTTGGTGATTGATGGGCTATGATTAGCCAAAAATAAAATCTGCTGATTGCTATGAGGGATATCGATGACTTACCAAAAAGCCGGATACATCGCTATTATTAAGCGAGTTTTAGGTTGGATGATTTTTATTCCGGCACTTTTATCGACCATTGTTTCTGTGATCAATCTTGCCTGGGTGCATGGTATTAAAGGTGATGGTATCAATGCTGTTTTGGATGATTTGCTGAAAATGATGGCTGAAATGGTGCGTTTTAATACTCCATTTCTGGATTTTTTCTGGAAAAATTCACCTACACCTGATCATCTGGCTGATTTTACCGGGTCAACGCTTGGTTTCCTGATTATCTATTTTCTTATTTTTTTCGGCCTTGCTATGAATGCATCAGGTCAACGTATGTACAGGCAAGTGAAGTTTGTACGCGAAAATATTGAAGATCAGCTTATTATTGAAAAAGCTAAAGGCAATAATGGACTGACGAGAGAACAGATTGAATTAAAAATTAAACTTCCTCGTCATACACTGTTCAGTCAGATTTATATCTTATATATTTCACCGGTAATTATCGGTGCAATTTTTTATTTTCTATTGAAAATCTTAGGCTGGTAAACGCTCCGGTTGGCTATAGCTGCGGAATAAGGGTTTCGCAGCTTGATTACCACTGATTAGCTATTTTTAGTCAAAATATTATCAATAATATTTTGAACCGCAATAAGATTATCACCACCAAACAGATTACACCGGTTAAGCAAATAATAGAGCTGATACATAGGCTGTCGTTCGATAAAGTTGGCAGGGAGTGGCCATACGCTCTGATAGCCATCAAAAATTTGCATCGGTAAATCAGGGTATAACGGTAACATAGCGAAATCACATTCACGATCTCCCCAATAACAGGCTGGGTCGAAGGCAACGGCTTGATCATCTAACGAAGCACAATTAGCTGGCCAGAGATCGCCATGTAAGAGAGAGGGTTGTGGCTGATGGTGTTGAAGTTTGTTACTTATGGTTTGAACGATATTATCAATGTCGCCAAATATCATGTTTTTTTCTGCTGCGATTTGTAATTGCCAACCAATCCGCTTTTCCGCATAAAATTGGTGCCAACGTCGTTGCCAGCCATTGGGTTGTGGTGTTGTTGCCAGCATATTGTCAAAATCAAAACCGAATTGAGGTTGCTCACTCCATTGATGAAGTTTTGCCAGTTGTTGACCGAAGCAATAGGCACTGTGAGGGTCAAAAGATTTTAAAGGCAGAAATTCAAGCAAGAGAAAGCTATGGTCACGGGTGTTGCCAATACCATAAACAGTTGGAACACGGATAGTCTGGCTGCGTGCCAAGAGTTCAAGTTGTTCTGATTCTGCTTTGAAGACAGGGAGCATTTCCCGCAGGTTTGATTTGACAAAAATTTGTCGTTTTCCATGTGTGATTCGCCAAGCTTGGTGGATGTCCCCTCCGGCTAACTCAGTTTTATCGTGAATTTCAGCAACACCGAAATGTTCGTTTAACAAACGATTTATTGCTTGCCACATGGTTCACCTCTCTACGTCGTCAATTACTTTATGAACAATTATAGTCAGAGAAAATATATGATCAGGTAAAAAATATGATTAACAGGGTTATATCTCAAAACAGATATAACCCTTTTTGTTATTGGTTGGGTTCGTTAGAGATTTGTAGAGCAGCTTGATACGTTTTACGTTTAGATTTTGTTCTTACAAGTTTTATCTGATTGTAAGCCAGTGCTAGTGTAAAGAAGATAGCCTGAACAATAACAATGCATGGCCCCGTTGCGCCATCAATGTGGAAACTGATCAGAGTACCCAGGACACAGGAACTGACCGATGCAATGATAGCGACAATTAACATTCGGTCAAAACTGCGGCATAACATGAAAGCGATAATGCCTGGTGATATCAACATTGCAATAACCAAAATCATTCCCACTGCTTGCAGGGAAGCGACGATGGTCATGGACAGCAGGCAAAGCAAACCATAATGCAAAAGCTTAACAGGTAATCCCACAACGCGCGCTTGGTTCGGATCGAAGCAGTAAAGCATAAAGTCTTTGCGCTTTAGCAGTACCACCGCCATAGTGATACTGGTAATCCATAATGTTTGGTTCAACTCATCTTTAGTGATCCCTAGTATATTTCCGAACAGAATATGAGTGAGATGTTGGTCGGTATCCATACGGGCAAAAAGAACTAAACCGAAGGCAAACATGCCTGAAAAGACAATTCCCATGACAGTATCTTCTTTTATCCGGCTATGTTCTTTCAGATATCCCGTTGCGACAGCACAAAAAATACCGGAAAGAAATGCGCCAATAGCCAGTGGTATACCGGCAGCGAAAGCCAGCACAATACCTGGTAATACAGCGTGAGAAATGGCGTCTCCCATTAACGACCAGCCTTTAAGAACCAGATAGCAAGAGAGCATTGCACATACCGCACCTGTTACAATCGCGGCGAATATCGCTCGTTGCATAAATGGAAACATAAACGGCTCAGTGAGAAACTGTATTAACTCATTCATGGTTGTGTCTCCTGAGCCAATGCTGAGGATTCTTTTTTGGCGCGTATACGTGAAGCGAATAGCCCATGTTTTGGCGCAAAGAAGAATGCCAGTAGGAAAATAACGGTTTGCAGTGTGACAATGACACCACCAGTAGCGCCGTTAAGGAAGAAACTTAGGTAAGCCCCAAATGCACTGGTCAGAGAACCAATAGCAACGGCAATGATCAGCAGATGCTTAAAACGATCGGTTAATAAGTAAGCTGTTGCGCCTGGAGTGACTACCATTGCAATCACCAGAATAGCGCCGACAGTTTGTAAGGCTGCGACAGTACAAGCACTCAACAAAGTAAAAAAAATGATTTTCATCCGCAAGGGAGATAAGCCGATAGAGCGTGCGTGCGTTTCATCAAAAAAGACAATGAGCAAATCTTTCCAGATAAACATGAGCACGATAAATGAAATTGCGATAATGATTTCAACCTGGAGAACATCTTCATCAGCGATGCCAAGGATATTGCCGAAAATAATGGTTTGTACGTTAACAGAAGTAGGATTGAGAGAAACGATTAACAACCCGGCGGCAAAAAAAGTGGAAAAAATGAACCCGATTACCGCATCTTCACGTAAACGAGTGATATGACGAACCAGAGTCATGGATAGCGCTGCCAGCATTCCGGTAAAAAAAGCCCCACCTGCATAAGGGAGACCTAATGCGTAAGCACCGGCGACGCCAGGCACAACTGAGTGAGAGAGAGCATCTCCCATCAATGACCAGCCTTTTAGCATCAGGTAGGAGGAAAGGAAAGCACAGACGGCACCGACGATAGCACTAACCCAGATGGCTTTTACCATGTAATTGTAGTGAAAAGGTTGCAGCAAAAGTTCTGTCATGATTGGCGCTTCTCCTTATGCTGACTCTGCCGCGGCGGAACATGGTGATCATGACCATAAAATACGGCTGCGCGTTCATCATCAGTAATAACCGTCAAGGAGCGTGGATCATCATCATCATGTAATTCCGGGCCGGATAGATTAATATGACGAAGTACTCCACCAAAAGTCATCTCTAAATTTTTTTGGGTGAACGTTGTTTCTGTTGGGCCGCTTGCCAGAACAGTCCGGTTGATTAAGATAACATGATCGCAGAATTCAGGCACGCTACCAAGGTTATGTGTGGAAACTAGAACCAGATGGCCCTCATCACGTAAATCACATAGTAGATCAATGATGGCATTTTCTGTTTTTACATCAACACCAGTGAAAGGCTCATCCAGTAATAGGACTTTGCCCTCCTGAGCTAGCGCTCTTGCAAGAAAAACCCGTTTTTTTTGCCCACCGGAGAGTTCGCCAATTTGCCGGTTGCGTAGGGCGGTTAAGCCGACACGTTCAAGGGCTTTATCAACCGCTTGGTGATCTTTTTTACTTGGGATTCTCAGGAATCCCATTTTCCCATAGCGGCCCATCATAACGACATCAGAAACCAATACGGGAAAGTTCCAGTCGACTTCTTCTGTTTGAGGGACATATGCAATAATATTTTTCTTCAAAGCATTTTTGACTGGCATATCACTCAGAGTTACTTTTCCCTGAGATGGGCTTACCAGCCCCATGATGGTCTTAAACAGTGTGGATTTACCACTACCGTTAATGCCCACCAATGCACAGATAGTTCCACCGGTGATAGAAAAACTTGCATCATAAATAGCTGTGTGACCGTTGTTATAAGTCACAGTGGCGTCATCGACGACTAAATGAGGACGTTCAAACAGCATATTGCTATTCATTGATTAAATCCTTTTGCGATTGTATCTACAGTTTTGTTCAGTAAATCAATATAAGTTGGTACTGGGCCGTCACTGCCGGAGAGTGAATCTACATAAAGAACGCCACCATAACGGGCATCTGTTTCTTTACTGACTTGTTTAGCTGGTTTATCTGAAATTGTACTTTCGCTAAATACAACTGGGATTTTGTTTGCCCTTACAGTATCAATGACATGACGAACTTGTTGTGGTGAACCCTGTTCTTCCGCATTAATCGGCCATAGATAAACTTCCTTGAATTGGTAATCTTTAGCCAAATAGCTAAAAGCCCCTTCACTGGTAACTAACCAACGTTGATCCTGTGGAATACGGGAAAGACGTTCTCGCAGTGGAGAATCTAGTTGGGCGATTTTTTCAGCGTAGGCTTTGGCGTTCCTATTATAAATTTCTGCATTTTCAGGATCGTATTTCACAAATGCTTGGCGGATATTCTCGATATAGACCAAAGCATTTGTGGGTGACATCCAGGCGTGAGGATTAGGGTTCCCGTTGTAAGGCCCTTCACGGATAGGGAGTGGTTCAATGCCGTCAGTAATGACAACGGCAGGTACATCTTTAAGGTTTTCAAAGAAGCGTTCAAACCAGCGCTCTAGATTTAGCCCATTCCAAAGGATCAAATCAGCATGTTGAGATTTTATAATATCTTTGGGGGTAGGTTGGTAATCATGGATTTCGGCGCCAGGTTTAGTAATTGATTCAACAATCGCTGCATCACCTGCTACGTTTTGTGCGATATCTTGAATGATAGTAAAGGTAGTGACGACTTTAAATTGTTTAGCGGCAGATGCCTGATGGCTAAATAAAATTATAGATAAGAGAATCAACATAATTCCCAGAGCAGGAGGAGAAAGTAAAAGCAGAGAAAGTTTTTTCTTCATCAATTCAAACCTTACTTGTTATAAATATATATATGATAACGATTATCAATATCATCTAAGTAAAGTCAAGATTATAAAGTTCGGGAACAGCGATTGTTGCAATAGTTATTCCATATGAATATGAACACGAATACAGTGAAAAGTTAAGTAAAAATATTTTTAGATTGTAAACGAAATTGTATATGCTGCGCTTTAGTAAAATTTGATCCAGAGGATTATAGGGTGAAATTAAGACTGAGTTTTATGGCACTGATCGTGCTGTTAGTCGGTTGTGCTGAGAGAAATGTTCAGCAAACAAATGCGGGTAAACAGTCCGGTCAGCAACGTATGCTTAGTGGCAATACTGCTAATGCAGCTAGAATTTCTTCTTTCCCGCCAACGCCTTTTGATACATTTATTCAACAGGCATCCAATCGGTACGGCGTTGATGAAACGTTGATCAGAGCGATTATTCAAGTTGAATCCGATTTTCGCCCTGATGCGGTCAGTAAATCGAATGCAATTGGTCTTATGCAGATTAAAGCATCGACAGCAGGGCGAGATGTGTATCGACAAAAAGGGCGTCTTGGTCAGCCGACAACTCGTGAGTTGAAAGATCCTAAAACCAATATCGATCTTGGCACTGCTTATATCAGTATTCTGAAAGAGCAACATCTGGCAGGTATTGATAACCCTGAGACCCTCTACTATGCCACTATTGTTGCCTACGTAAATGGTGCGGGTGCTCTTTTGCGTACTTTTAATGTGGATCGTCAGTTAGCCGTTAATAAAATAAACCGCATGACGCCGGATGAGTTTTATCAGTATGTTCAGGATAATCACCCAGCACCTCAGGCTCCACGCTATTTATGGAAGGTAAAAAAGGCTTATCGTTCGTTAGTAATGGCAGATTGAGTTGCTGATAAAAATGACGATTCCATTTGCGACATCCTCGCATTGGTCGGGGATTTACGGCGGTTTTTGCTAAATTTAACTGTGCAAGACTTCTCTTAATCTGTGATGGATTCTGAGAGATAAAATGTCCCTCTTTTAATATTGATTGTGGAGGAGGGGATTTTAATATATGTGTTCACTAGTGTTTACAAGCTAAACGGTATAGGACCTCATTTCAATTTACATCATGCGATGGTAAATATCATCTGATATCCGATAATTCATATCTTATGTTTCTTATGAGCAATACGGTATTCCATCAATGTTGATCTTAACTACATTATTATAAGATAATATATAGTTAGATTGATTTTAATTGGAAATTGTTTTCTTATGAAGTTAAAGATAATTAATTTTTACATTAGTTGCATAAGATTATTATTATAAAATAATGACAAGTGAAGTTAATTTTAGTTTAAACTTATGTTTTAAAGTGATTAAATATACAAGGTTTATTTGTGAATGTTTAATGAGTTGTATTTAATATGGCATTTTACCTGCTCCTTGTTTGAAGGAGTGGTGTTATTTTTCAATAAATTATCGAAGTTTTCTTGTGTTAATAATGGAATTAAGTATCAATCAAAAGTGCTTATCCAAAAAAATAAGGGTGAAATAGAACATATATTTACGTTTCATAAATGACCATTTCCCGGGTTTAGGAAAGTTATCATCACAGAATTGCTAATAAATAAGTTATTTACATCCAATTCCAGAGAGAAAACATTGCCTGAGTATTTTAGTTGATGTTTAACGTGCCCATTTTTATTCCGCCTGGGATAAGTGGGGCAAAAATAAAAAAACACTTGTGATGATTGCTAAGAATGATAGTTGCCAAATATCTAACAGATTTATTGAGGTAGTAGATGAAAGATAGTATTACTAAAAAAGCGGAAAGTATCCTTAAAGCCGAACTTCTCTCTCAGACATCAGAAAATATAGCCAATAACGTAAAGAATATACCTGCTCTGTCACGTAATTGCGTCGTGGTCGGGGGAACGACCCTTGCAATATTCTGTGCCGAACAAATCCAGGCGGCCGGGCATACAATACAAGCAATACTGACGACTGATACCGTCCTGCAAACATGGGCTGCCCGGAAAGAGATTATTTGTGTGAACTCTGTCGAGGCATTACAAGCGCAAATTGCACAACATCCTGTGGACTGGCTGTTCTCCATCGTTAATCCGATTATCCTGCCTGTGTCGCTGATTGGGCAGATTCGCTGCGGTGCTTTTAATTATCACAATAGCCCCTTGCCACGTTATGCGGGAAGTCATACCACTTCTTGGGCACTGTTAGCGCGGGAGACACATTACGCCATTTCGTGGCATTGTATTGAGGCGGGGGTGGACACTGGTGATATAGCGGTGCAATGGCCGGTATCTATTAAGGAACACGATAATGCATTTTCATTGAATCTGAAATGTTATCAGGCAGCTCAGGAAGGGTTTATCAAATTGCTTCGGGATCTTGAGCAGGAAAAGTTGGTGACTTATCCGCAGGATCTGACACAACGAAGTTTTTATGCTCAGTCTCGTCGTCCCGATAGTGGGGGGTATCTGTGTTGGCAGCAGTCGGGTGAGGTACTTTCAGCTTTAGTACGAGCATTAGATTTTGGCGAAAATTATTTAAATCCACTGGGTTGCCCGAAATTGTTGCTGAAATGGGGCACAGTGCGAATTTCCTGGCTTCAACGGCTGAATCACTATTCTGGAGGGGCACCCGGTACGTTGATTGCTGTAGAGGAGGATGCCTGGCAGGTAACAACCGGAAGTGAGGATGTTAGGATCGGAGGGTTTGCCACACTTGAAGGTAAATTACTTTCCGCCGGGGAACTTGCTGATATATCAGAACTTGGACCAGGCAAGCAGTTGCCTCTGCTTTCTTCACAACAGACTCAGAATGTAAAAGATATCCTCCAGGCATTGGCACCCAGTGAATCATTCTGGCGTGAACGTCTTGCCTCTTTTCTGCCACTCCAATTACCTTTCGAAACTGCCGGGAAGTCAGCAGCACCGGAATGGGCATTAAGTGCCTGGCAATCTCCGTTGTTAGAAAATGGTGAAAAGTTAGAAAATGGTGAAAAAAGACCATTGCAGACATTGTTACAGACATTTGCTATCTATCTTGCACGTTTGACTCATCAAACCGAGTTCCAAATCGGCTGGTGTGTGGATAGGGTAAAAGATGAATCGGATGTGTTGTCTGTTTTGGCGCCAGTGGTGCCAATGACTGTTAAGGTGGAGTTTGATCAGCCGTGGTATGCGGTAGCGAATTGGATGGAGGATGAGCTTGTACGGCTGACGCAACATCGTACATTTTGTCGTGATCTCCTTTCTTGTTCTCCTTCACTGTGTGTTATCCCGGCATTAACAGCAAGTCGCCCGTGGCGAGTTGCCGTCTCTTTCATGCCGGATAACAAACCGTGGGAGCAGAATGCATTAGGTGAATTGCTGACACTCCAGATAAATACTCAGGGTGGTTTTCGCTGGATTTACGATATAAACCGTTTGAGTACGGAAGTGGTTCAGCGGATGAGTGAACATTTACAGGTGTTGGCATTATCGGCAGATGAACGGAATGACATTCCCGTCTGGCAACTTAATTTGTTGCCTGAAGCTGAACGCACGCTGCTGCTGGAAACCTGGAACGCGACTGAAACGGTATATCCTGACCGGTTATGTATTCACCGGCTGTTTGAACTACAGGTGGAGAAAACCCCTAACGCTATAGCGCTGATGTATGAAGAACGCGTTCTCAACTATGCTGAATTAAATGCCCGTGCTAATCGGCTGGCGCATCAACTGATTACGTTGGGAGTCTCACCAGAGCAGCGGGTGGCAATTTGCGTCGCGAGTTCGCCAGCGCGGATAGTGGGTCTGCTGGCAGTATTGAAAGCCGGGGGTGCCTATGTACCGCTAGACCCGGCTTATCCGGGGGAACGTCTGGTTCATATTTTAACCGACGCAGCGCCGACTATTGTACTGGCAGATAATACTGGACGTACCGCGTTAGGCGAAAAGGTGCTGGCAGCGTTAACTGTATTGGACCCGAATTCATTGCCCGACCAATCGGATAGTAACCCGCACATATCGGCATTAACCCCACGCCATCTGGCGTATGTGATTTATACCTCCGGTTCGACCGGCATACCAAAGGGCGTGATGGTCGAACATCATGGGCTGGTTAACCTGATTCAGGAAAAAATCGTTCAGTTTGATATTCATCCGGGTAGCCGGATGTTGCAGTTTGCCTCATTTGGCTTTGATGCGAGTGTCTGGGAAACCATGATGGCATTGTGCAGTGGGG
This sequence comes from Photorhabdus hindustanensis, assembly GCF_002968995.1. Lineage (NCBI taxonomy): Bacteria > Pseudomonadati > Pseudomonadota > Gammaproteobacteria > Enterobacterales > Morganellaceae > Photorhabdus > Photorhabdus hindustanensis. Next base: position 42,176 of record NZ_PUWT01000027.1, on the reverse strand, counting down.
CTGCTTTGGCGATCCCGGACGACATGATTCGTCAGGAACCTCGCTATCTCTGGCATTATCTGGAAGAGCAGGCGATAACCCATGCCTGCCTGACACCGGCCTTACTTCGGGAGGGGACCGATCTGCCGGTGATGACAATTAGACCGACGTTGATACTCGGTGGTGAGGCGCCCAGCGCAACACTGCTTCAGGCACTGAGTCGTCGGGCAACGGTGTTTAATGCGTATGGCCCAACGGAAATCACGGTGTGTGCAGCTACCTGGTGTTGTCCGTCAGACTACACTGAGGGAGTCATTGCGATTGGACGTCCGACAGCTAACACACAAGTTTATTTGCTGAATACTGACGGCCAGCCAGTGCCGTTAGGCGCGGTCGGTGAGCTGTATATTGGCGGTGTGGGGGTAGCACGAGGCTATCTCAACCGCCCTGATTTGACAGCGGAACGTTTTCTGGCCGATCCGTTTAGTGGTGAACCCAATGCCCGTCTGTACCGGACCGGGGATTTGGCCCGCTACCTGCCGGATGGCAATCTGGAATTTTTGGGCCGTAATGACCAGCAGGTGAAAATCCGTGGTTTCCGTATTGAACCGGGGGAGATTGAAGCCCGATTGCTGGAACACCCGGCTGTGAACGAAGCACTGGTGCTGGCTCTGGGCGATGGTCAAAATAAACGGCTGGCGGCTTATGTGGCGGCAGAAGCAGATGACGGGCTAGTTAATAGCTTGCGTGCCTATCTGAGTGCCATTTTGCCGGATTATATGGTACCGGCGGCCTTTGTACGCTTGGATACCTTTCCGTTGACGCCAAACGGCAAACTGGATCGCCGAGCGTTGCCCGCGCCAGGGGCGGAAGCCTTTGCCCGTCAGGTTTATGCCGCGCCGCAAGGGGAGACAGAAACTCTGCTAGCCGCTGTCTGGAGTGAATTGTTGGGTATTGAGCAGGTCAGTCGGCACGACAGTTTCTTTGCTTTGGGCGGTCATTCGTTGCTGGCGGTACGAATGATTGAACGTCTGCGTAATGTGGGGTTAACACTGGCAGTACGTGATTTATTCCAATCCCCGGTGTTATCTGAATTTGCCCAAACAGTAGGGCAATCACCGGCGCTATTGGTGCTGGCGAATGTTATTACTCCGGCAACCTCGGTACTTACACCTGAAATGTTGCCGTTGATTGATCTGACTCAGACTGAAATTGACCATATTGTGGCTCAGGTACCGGGTGGGGTTGCCAATATTCAGGATATTTATGGTTTGTCACCGTTGCAGGACGGTATTCTGTTCCATCATCTGCTGGCGAATAAGGGTGACCCGTATCTATTTGTTAGCCAGATGATCTTTGCTGACCGCGCCCTGTTGGACAGCTATTTAGTGGCAGTGCAACAGGTGGTTAACCGTCACGATATTCTGCGTACCGCCTTTGTTTGGCAAGGATTATCAGCTCCGGTTCAAGTGGTTTGGCGTCAGGCTCAATTATCAGTCACTGAACTGACACTAGACCCGATTGATGGGCCGGTCCGTGATCAGTTAGCTCAACATTTTGACTTACAACATTATCGCCTTGATTTGAACCAAGCACCCTTATTGCACTTTGCGGTAGCGCAGGAAGAGGACGGTCGTTGGAGCGTACTGCAATTGCTGCATCATCTGATTGGCGACCATACGACGCTGGAAGTGATGAATGGTGAAATTCAGGCTTATATTGCCGGGCAGGAAGGGAACTTACCTGTACCGATCCCTTTCCGCAATCTAGTGGCTCAGGCCCGATTGGGGATGAGTGAGGCTGAACATACCCGCTTCTTTACTGACATGTTGGCTGAGGTGGATGAACCAACGCTGCCATTCGAGTTGATGGAGGTTCATCGGGATGGTTCACGGGTGACGGAATCGTACCGGATGTTACCCACTGAGTTGAATGATCGCCTGCGCAGTCAGGCCCGGCGTCTGGGCGTCAGTTTGGCGACTTTGTGCCATTTGGCTTGGGCACAGGTGTTGTCACATACCAGCGGACAGACGAAAGTGGTGTTCGGTACCGTATTGTTTGGTCGGATGCAAGCGGGGCAAGGCGCTGACAGCGGTATGGGGCTGTTTATCAATACCTTGCCATTACGGCTGGATGTGGATGATACCCCGGTACAGGACAGTGTACAGGCAGCACATACTCGACTGGCGGAATTACTGGATCATGAACATGCGTCACTGGCATTGGCCCAGCGTTGTAGTAGTGTGCAGGGGGAAACCCCACTCTTTAGTGCTTTGTTGAACTATCGACATAATGATCAGTCGGCGATGCCAAATAAGGTAGTGCCAGGTATTGAATTCCTTGGTGCGCAGGAACGAACCAACTATCCGTTTGTGCTGTCAGTAGAGGACGGCGGTTCTACGTTGGGATTGACCGCTCAGGTGGTGCAGCCATTTGAGTCAGAACGTGTATGCGGTTATATGCAACAGGCGCTGGAAAGTCTGGCAAAGGCCCTTGAACAGCGTCCGGAAACACCGGTACGAACACTGAATATCTTGCCGGCAGCGGAAAAAAAGCTGTTGCTGGAAACCTGGAATACAACCGAAACGTCGTATCCAGATCACGGTTGTATTCACCGACTATTCGAGCAATGGGCAGAGAAAAGTCCGGATGCCACAGCACTGGTGTATGAAGAACAGATCCTCAGCTATGCCGAGCTCAATGCCCGCGCCAACCGTCTGGCGCATCAACTGATAGCGTTGGGCGTTACACCGGACCAGCGGGTGGCGGTTTGCGTGTCACGTTCACCGGCAATGGTGGTGGGGGTATTAGCGGTGCTGAAAGCCGGGGGGGCCTATGTGCCGCTGGACCCGGTCTATACCGGTGAGCGCCTGGCATATATCCTGACCGATGCGGCCCCCGCTATTTTGCTGGCGGATAACGTCGGGCGTGATGCGCTGGGAGAGGACGCGCTGGCAGGGCTGACGGTACTTGACCCGAATAATCTGCCAGATCAGCCGGACAGTAACCCGCAAGTGCCGGCATTGACGGCACAGCATCTGGCCTATGTGATTTACACCTCGGGTTCGACCGGTACGCCGAAAGGGGTGATGGTGGAACATCGTCATATCCTGCGTTTGTTTGACGCGACTAAATTATGGTATCACTTTAACCGGCAAGATATTTGGTGCCTGTTCCATTCCATAGCGTTTGACTTCTCGGTGTGGGAATTATGGGGAGCGTTACGCTACGGCGCTAAACTGGTGCTGGTTCCGCACGCGATTGCCCGTTCACCTCAAGAGCTGCACCAATTCGTGTGTCAGCATGGCATCACGGTGTTGAATCAAACCCCCAGTGCTTTTAAAGCCTTTATTGCCAGTTATGTCGCCAATCCGTTACCGGACTGTTTGCGCTATATCATCTTTGGCGGGGAAGCCCTCGATCCGAGTATTTTGAAGCCGTGGTATGCCCTGCGTGAGGAGACGTTGCCTCAGTTGGTGAATATGTACGGTATCACCGAGACCACGGTTCACGTCACTTACCGGGCTCTGACTCGCTATGATGCAGAACAGACAACGAGTCCTATTGGCATGCGTATCCCGGACTTAACCCTCTATCTGTTGGATAAGTACGGTCAGCCAGTACCGTTAGGCGCTGTAGGTGAGTTATATATTGGCGGGGCTGGTGTGGCACGGGGTTATCTCAATCGTCCTGAGCTGACGACAGAACGTTTCTTAGCAGACCGGTTTAGTCATATTCCAGATGCCCGAATGTACCGTACCGGGGATTTAGCCCGTTATTTGCCAGACGGCAATCTGGAATTTCTGGGCCGTAACGACCAACAGGTTAAGATCCGCGGTTTCCGTATTGAACCGGGGGAAATTGAAGCCCGACTGATGGAACACCCGGCGGTGAATGAAGCGGTCGTGCTGGCGCTAGATGATGGTCAGGATAAACGGCTGGTGGCTTATGTGGCGGCCGAAGCGGATGAAGCATTGGTTAATCGTCTGCATACTCACTTAAGTACGGTACTGCCGGATTATATGGTGCCGGCTGCTTTTGTGCGTCTGGATGCCTTCCCATTGACACCGAATGGCAAACTGGATCGGCGGGCATTACCGGTGCCGGGGGAAGAAGATTTTGCCCGGCAGATTTACGCTGCGCCGTTAGGAGAGATAGAAACCACATTGGCGACTATCTGGCGTGAATTACTGGGTGTCGAGCGGATTAGCCGATATGACCACTTTTTCGCTTTAGGCGGCCATTCGTTGTTGGCAGTACGAATGATGAACCGGCTAGCGGCGTTGGGGATTGAATTGCCCTTGTCCACGCTGTTTAGATTCCCGTCTTTGATGGCCTTTGCTGAAGTGATGCGCACCCGGTTTGATGAGTCAGACGAGGTATTGCCCGCTATCGTTCCGCTATCCCGTGAGGGTAAATTGCCGTTGTCATTTGCGCAACAGCGTCTGTGGTTCCTGGCCCAGTTTGAGGGAGTGAGTGAGACCTATCATATTCCGTTGGCCCAGCATTTGCGTGGTCGACTGGATATCGTCGCCTGGCAACAGGCGCTTGATACGCTGTTTGCCCGCCATGAAGCGTTGCGTTCCGTTTTTGTGGCTGTTGACGGTCAGCCGCAGGTGAAATTGTTGTCGGCGGCATTGGGCCTGCCGATGAAAAAATATGGTCTGCGTAACACGCCTGATGTGGATGAACAGCTTGCGTTCCTTTCTGCTCAGGAAGTTGAAACACCGTTTGATCTTGCCAGTGGTCCATTAATTCGTGCCAGTCTGATACAGCTGGCTGACGATGATCACGTTTTCTTGCTGACCCTGCATCATATTGTTTTCGATGGTTGGTCTGTCAGCGTGTTGATGCGTGAATTGAGCACCCTTTACACCGCGTTTCTGGCGGGGCAGTCAGATCCGTTGCCGCCATTGACGATTCAGTATCCTGATTACGCTGCCTGGCAGCATCAATGGCTGTCGGCTGAACGCATACAGTCCCAATCTGATTATTGGCGTACAAGGCTGGTCGATGCACCGGTTCTGCTGGATTTACCTACTGACCGGCCACGTCCGCCTCAGCAGTCATTTGCCGGGGCCTTATTGCCTGTCAGTCTGGATGCGGAGTTAACTCAATCTCTTAAGCGCCTGAGTGAGCAACAGGGCGTCACGTTATTTATGACCGTGTTAGCTGCCTGGGCAGCAGTGCTGTCACGTCTGTCAGGTCAGGAAGATCTGGTTATCGGTACGCCAAGTGCTGGCCGCAGTCGGCAGGAAGTGGAATCCCTGATCGGTTTTTTTGTGAATACGCTGGCGTTGCGGATAGATTTATCCGGTACGCCGAATGTGGCGGAATTGCTGGCGCGGGTGCGGCAAACCGCGCTGGCGGCACAGGAACAGCAGGACCTGCCATTTGAACAGGTGGTGGAAATCGTGCAACCGCCGCGCAGACTGGCGCACACCCCGTTGTTCCAGGTGATGTTTGCCTGGCAGAACAATGAGAACACGGAATGGCAACTGCCGGGAGTGGCGGTTTCTCCTGCCGATCAACTCATCAATATCGCTAAATTTGATCTTGAATTGAGCCTGTCTGAGGTGGACGGCCGAATTGTCGGTTATCTGAATTATGCCACCGCTCTATTTGATCAAGCGACCATTGAGCGGCAGGTGGGCTATCTCCATACCGTATTGCGGGCGATGGCGGCTAACCCTCAACAGGCGGTCGGGAAAATCGATATCCTGACCGTGGCGGAATGCAAGTTGTTATTGAAAATCTGGAACACGACCGAAATGTCGTATCCAGATCACGGTTGTATTCACCGACTGTTTGAACAATGGGCGGAGAAAAATCCGAATGCCACAGCGTTGGTGTATGCAGGACAAGTCCTCAGTTATGCTGAATTAAATGCCCGTGCTAATCGGCTGGCGCATCAACTGATTACGTTAGGAGTGGTACCGGATCAGCGAGTGGCAATTTGTGTCGCGAGTTCGCCGGCGCGGATAGTGGGGCTGCTGGCAGTACTGAAAGCGGGAGGTGCTTATGTACCGCTAGATCCGGCTTATCCGGGGGAACGTCTGGTTCATATTTTAACCGATGCTGCGCCGGTTATTGTACTGGCAGATGATGCTGGATATGCCGCGTTAGGCGAAAAAGCGCTGGCGGCGTTAACTGTACTGGACCCAAATTCATTGCTTAACCAACCGGATAGCAACCCGCAGATATCGGTATTAACTCCACGCCATCTGGCGTATGTGATTTATACCTCCGGTTCGACCGGCATACCAAAGGGCGTGATGGTCGAACATCGTGGGCTGGTTAACCTGATTCAGGAAAAAATCGTTCAGTTTGATATTCATCCGGGGAGCCGGATGTTGCAGTTTGCCTCATTTGGCTTTGATGCCAGTGTCTGGGAAACCCTGATGGCATTGTGTAGTGGAGCCATTTTGTCGATCCCTGTCGATGCGGTGCGTCAGGATCCTCGCTATCTCTGGCATTATCTGGAAGAACAGGCGATAACCCACGCTTGCCTGACCCCAGCCTTGCTCCGGGAAGGGAGTGATGTACCGGAGATGACAATAAGACCGACGTTGATACTCGGTGGTGAGGCGCCGAGTGCAACACTGCTTCAGGCATTGAGTCGTCGGGCAACGGTGTTTAATGCCTATGGACCAACAGAAATCACGGTGTGTGCTGCTACCTGGTGTTGTCCGTCAGACTACACTGAGGGCGTCATTGCTATTGGGCGTCCGACAGCTAACACACGAATTTATTTGCTAAATACTAACGGCCAGCCGGTGCCGTTAGGCGCGGTTGGAGAAATGTATATTGGCGGTGTGGGGGTAGCACGAGGTTATCTCAACCGCCCTGATTTGACGACAGAACGTTTTCTGGCCGATCCGTTTAGTGATGAGCCAGATGCCCGCCTGTATCGCACTGGGGATTTGGCCCGCTATCGGCCGGATGGCAATCTGGAATTCCTAGGCCGTAATGACCAGCAGGTGAAAATCCGTGGTTTCCGTATTGAACCGGGGGAAATCGAAGCTCGATTGCTGGAACACCCGGCGGTGAGTGAAGCGCTGGTGCTGGCTTTGGGCGATGATCAGGATAAACGGTTGGTGGCTTATGTGGCGGCAGAAGCGGATGACCGGTTGGTTAACAGCTTACGTGTCTATCTGAGCGCCATTTTGCCGGATTATATGGTACCGGCAGCTTTTGTACGCTTGGATACTTTCCCGTTGACGCCAAATGGCAAACTGGATCGCAGGGCGTTGCCTGCGCCGGGGGAGGAAGCTTTTGCCCGTCAGGTTTATGCCGCGCCGCAAGGAGAGACAGAAACCTTATTGGCCGCTGTCTGGAGCGAGTTGTTGGGTATTGAACAGATCAGTCGGCATGACAGCTTCTTTGCTCTGGGCGGTCATTCGTTGCTGGCGGTGCGGATGGTTGAACGTCTGCGTAATGCCGGGTTAACTCTGGCGGTACGGGATTTATTCCAGTCCCCAGTGTTATCTGAATTTGCCCAAACAGTAGGGCAGTCACAGGCGGTGATAGTACCGACAAATGTCATTACCCCGGCGACCACGGCGCTCACACCTGAGATGTTGCCGTTGATTGAGCTGACCCAGCTTGAGATTGACCATATCATTGAACAGGTGCCGGGTGGAGTTGCCAATATTCAGGATATTTATGCCCTGTCACCGTTGCAGGATGGCATCCTGTTCCATCATCTGCTGGCGAATAAAGGTGACCCGTATCTGTTAATCAGCCAGATGAATTTTGCTGATCGTCCATTGCTGGATCGTTATCTGGCGGCGATGCAACAGGTGATTAACCGTCACGATATTCTGCGTACCGCCTTTGTTTGGCAAGGGTTATCGGCACCGGCTCAAGTGGTTTGGCGACAGGCTCAATTGTCAGTCACTGAACTGACATTAGATCCGGTTGATGGGCCGATTCGTGACCAGTTAGCTCAATATTTTGACCCACGTCATCATCGCCTCGACTTGAACCAAGCACCTTTGCTGCGCTTTGCGATAGCGCAGGAGGAGAATGGCCGCTGGAGCGTACTGCAATTGTTGCATCATCTGATTGGCGACCATACGACGCTGGAAGTGATGAACGGTGAGGTTCAGGCTTATCTTGCCGGACAGGAAGATAGCTTGCCTGCGCCGGTCCCTTTCCGCAATTTGGTGGCTCAGGCCCGGTTGGGGGTGAGTCAGGCCGAACATACTCGCTTCTTTACTGACATGTTGGTTGAAGTGGACGAGCCAACGTTGCCGTTCGGGTTGACGGAGGTACATCGGGATGGTTCACAGGTAACGGAATCGCACCGGATGTTATCCATTACGTTAAATGATCGTCTGCGCAGTCAGGCTCGGCGTCTGGACGTCAGTTTGGCTGCGTTATGCCATCTGGCTTGGGCACAGGTGTTGTCGCGTACCAGCGGACAGACGAAAGTGGTGTTCGGCACCGTGCTGTTTGGGCGGATGCAGGCAGGGGAAGGGGCTGACAGCGGCATGGGGCTGTTTATCAACACCTTGCCGTTGCGGCTGGATATGGATGATACCTCGGTGCAGGAGAGTGTGCGGTTAGCCCATACCCGGTTAGCTGGATTGCTGGAGCATGAACATGCGTCATTGGCGCTGGCTCAACGTTGCAGTGGGGTATCGGGGGAAGCGCCTCTCTTTAGTGCTTTGCTGAACTACCGGCATAGTGCGCAGCCAGTTACCACGGATGCAATCATCAGCGGTATTGAAGTCCTTAGCGAGCAAGAGCGCACGAACTATCCGTTTGTCTTGTCGGTGGAGGATTTTGGTCACGCGTTGGGATTGACTGCGCAAATTGTTCAACCGATTGATCCAGAGCGGATATGTGGTTATATGCAACAGGCGCTAGAAAGCCTGGCAGAGGCCCTTGAGCAGCGACCAAAGACACCAGTACGGGCATTGAATATCTTGCCGGCAGCAGAAAAAAGGTTGTTGCTGGAAACCTGGAATGCGACTCAGGCGCCATATCCGGACCTGCGTTGTATTCACCAGCTATTTGAACAGCAGGTAGAAAGCGCTCCTGATGCGATAGCGCTGGTGTATGGAGAACACATTCTCAACTATGCCGAATTAAATGCCCGTGCCAACCAACTGGCTCACTGGTTAATTGGGCAGGGTATCCAGCCGGATAACCGGGTCGCCGTGCAGTTAGAACGTTCTATTGAACTGGTGGTGGCTCAGTTGGCTATCCTCAAGGCCGGGGCTGTTTATGTGCCGATCGATCCCAGAGTGCCGGATGAGCGGAAGCACTGGCTGATGACCGACTGTTCAGCCAAATTATTGCTTACTGATATCCCGGTTGACCTAGCCGATGAGATCGGCGCTATCAGGACGGAGGATTACCGCAATCCTGACTTGCCCCGCTCCAGTACTGAGCTGGCTTATATTATGTATACCTCCGGCTCGACCGGTACACCCAAAGGGGTCATGGTGCCGCATCGTGCGGTAGTTAGACTGGTCATCAATAACGGGTATGCCGAAATTGGGCCGGATGATCGGGTGGCGTTTGAAGCTAATCCGGCTTTCGATGCCAGCACTTTTGAAGTTTGGTCGCCGTTGCTCAATGGCGGTACGCTGGTGGTGATTGATCATGCGACTTTGTTGACTTCTAAAGAATTTGCTCAGGCATTACAGAGTTACCGCATTACCGTACTGTGGCTGAGTGTCGGGCTATTTAACCAGCTGGCGGCAGAGTTGTCCCCGGCTCTCCCGCAGCTCAAAACCCTGATTGTCGGCGGCGATGTGCTGGAGCCACATGTGATTAAGCAGGTTCTGTGTAATAACCCGCCGCAACAGTTATTAAATGGCTATGGACCAAGTGAGGGCACTACCTTTACCACCACCTACCGTATTACAGCGTTACTGTCGGAAGTGGTGAGAATCCCTATTGGTCGACCGATAGCCAATACGCGAATTTATCTGTTGGATACAAGTGGTCAACCAGTACCGTTGGGTGCGGAAGGGGAAATTTATATCGGCGGAGATGGGGTTGCCTGTGGTTATCTTAATCGTCCTGAACTGACCGCAGAACGTTTCCTGCCGGATCCATTTAGTGACGAACCGGATGCCCGGATATACCGAACCGGGGATTTGGCCCGCTATCTACCGGATGGCAATTTGGAATTCCTGGGCCGTAATGACCAGCAGGTGAAAATCCGTGGTTTCCGCATTGAACCGGGGGAAATTGAAGCTCGATTGCTGGAACACCCGGCGGTGAATGAAGTTGCTGTACTGGTTCTGGACGACGGACAGGACAAACGGTTGGTGGCTTATGTGGTGGCAGAAGCGAATGACGAGTTGGTTAACCATCTGCGTACTCACTTAAGTGCGGTGTTACCGGATTATATGGTGCCGGCCGCTTTTGTCCGCCTGGATGCTTTCCCGCTGACCCCGAATGGCAAGCTGGACCGTCGGGCGCTACCGGTACCGGGGGAAGAAGATTTTGCCCGGCAAATTTACACCGCGCCATCAGGAGAGATGGAAACCACATTGGCGGCTATCTGGCGTGAATTACTGGGCGTTGAGCGGATTAGCCGGTATGACAACTTTTTCGCACTGGGCGGCCATTCGCTGTTGGCGGTGCGAATGATAAACCGGCTAGCGGCGTTAGGGATTGAATTACCGCTGTCCACGCTGTTTAGATTCCCGTCGTTGATGGCCTTTGCTGAGGCGATGCGTGCCCGGTTTGATGCATCAGGCGAGGCATTGCCTGCTATCATTCCGCTGTCCCGTGAAGGCCAATTGCCGTTGTCATTTGCGCAACAGCGTCTGTGGTTCTTGGCGCAGTTTGAGGGGGTGAGTGAGACTTATCATATTCCGCTAGCTTTGCGTTTGCAGGGTCGCCTGGATATCGCCGCTTGGCAACAGGCGCTTGATACTCTGTTTGCCCGTCACGAAGCGTTGCGTTCTGTTTTTGTTGCTGTTGACGGCCAGCCGCAGGTGGAATTGTTGTCGGCGGCATTGGGCTTGCCGATGAAGCAATATGATCTGCGTAACACACCTGATGTGGAGGCGCAGCTTGCGTCTTTCTCTGTTCAGGAAATTGGTACGCCGTTTGATCTTGCTCGTGGCCCGTTAATTCGTTCCGCTCTGGTACAACTGGCTAATGATGAACACGTTTTCCTGCTGACTCAGCATCATATTATTTTCGATGGCTGGTCTGTCAGCGTATTGATGCGTGAATTGAACACCCTTTACACCGCTTTTCTTACCGGGCAACCGGACCCATTGTCTCCGTTGACGATTCAGTATCCTGATTACGCCGCTTGGCAGCGTCAATGGCTGTCGGCTGAACGTATACAGTCCCAATCTGATTATTGGCGTGCGAGACTGATCGATGCGCCGATTCTCTTGGATTTGCCTACTGATCGGCCACGTCCGTCTCAGCAGTCATTTGCCGGAAATATCTTACCCGTCAGTCTGGATGCGGAATTAACCCAATCCCTTAAACGCTTGAGTGAGCAGCAGGGCGTCACGTTATTTATGACCCTGTTAGCGGCTTGGGCGACGGTTCTGTCGCGTCTATCAGGCCAGGAAGATCTGGTTATTGGTACGCCGAGTGCCGGTCGTAGTCGGCAGGAAGTGGAATCTCTGATTGGTTTCTTTGTGAATACGCTGGCGTTGCGGATGGATTTATCCGGTGAACCCAATGTGGAGGAAATATTGGCGCGGGTGCGACAAACCGCGCTGGCGGCACAGGAATATCAGGACCTGCCTTTTGAGCAGGTGGTGGAAATCGTGCAACCGCCACGCCGACTGGCGCATACCCCGCTGTTTCAGGTGATGTTTGCCTGGCAGAATAATGAGAACACGGAATGGCGGCTGCCGGGATTGACGGTTTCACCTGTCGAGCAACTCATCGATATCGCTAAATTTGATCTTGAATTGAGCCTGTCTGAGGTGGACGGTCAAATTGTCGGTTATCTGAATTATGCCACCGCGCTATTTGATCAAGCGACCATTGAGCGACATGTGGGTTATCTCCATACCGTACTGCGGGCGATGGCGGCTAACCCTCAACAGCCGGTCGGGAAAATCGATATCCTGACCGTGGCGGAACGCAAACTGTTATTGGAAACCTGGAACACGACCGAAATGTCGTATCCAGATCACAGTTGTATTCACCGACTGTTTGAGCAATGGGCAGAGAAAAATCCGGATGCCACGGCGCTAGTCTATGAACGGCACATCCTCAGTTATGCTGAATTAAATGTGCGTGCTAATCGGCTGGCGCATCAACTGATTACGTTGGGTGTAATGCCGGATCAGCGAGTGGCGATTTGTGTGGCACGTTCGCCAGCAATGATAATCGGGTTGTTAGCGGTGCTGAAAGCCGGGGGCGCCTATGTGCCACTGGATCCGACTTATTCTGGCGAGCGTCTGGGGCATATTCTGGCTGATGCCGAGCCGGCTATTTTGTTGGCGGATAATACTGGACGTGCTGCGTTGGGTGAGAAGGCGCTTGCAGACCTGATTATGCTTGATCCGAATATCCAGTTTGACCAGGCGGACAGTAATCCGCAGATACCTGAATTGACTGAACGACATTTGGCCTATGTGGTTTACACCTCAGGTTCGACCGGCACGCCGAAAGGGGTGATGGTGGAACATCGCGGGGTAGTTAACTTGGCTCTGGCTCAAATTACCCGATTTAGCGTTGATGAAACCAGTCGGATATTGCAATTTGCTTCATCAGGTTTTGATGCCAGTGTCTCGGAAATCATGACCGCGTTAAGTGGCGGGGCTTGTCTGGTTATTCCTACCGATATCATCCGTCATGATCCGCGTCGTCTTTGGTCTTATCTCGAAAAACAAGCAGTAACGCACGCTTTCCTGCCACCGGCTCTGTTCCGGGAAGAGAGCGATTTACCGGTAATAACGATAAAGCCTACGTTAATATTTGCAGGAGAAGCGCCAGGTTCAACCCTGTTCCGGACGTTGTGTGATCGGGCAAATCTATTCAATGATTATGGCCCGACGGAAATTACGGTTTGCGCCACCTCTTGGTCTTGCCCATCAGACTATACAGATGCATGGGTTCCTATTGGACGCCCAACAACCAACACACGGGTTTATCTGCTGGATGCTTATGGTCAGCCGGTACCGTTGGGGGCGGTGGGGGAATTGTATATCGGTGGCGTGGGTGTTGCTCGTGGTTATCTCAATCGTCCTGAGTTGACCGCTGAACGTTTCCTAACAGATCCGTTCAGTAATGAACCTGATGCCCGCCAGTATCGCACTGGGGATTTAGCCCGTTACCTGCCGGACGGCAATCTGGTATTTGTTGGCCGTAACGATCAGCAGGTTAAAATCAGGGGGTTCCGTATTGAGCCGGAGGAAATTGAAACGCGGCTGACGGAGCATCCTGCGGTAAGTGGCGCATTGGTGCTGGTGTTAAGTGACGGGCAGGACAAACGGCTGGTGGCTTATGTGGTGGCAGAGCCAGATGACGGATTGACGGCGAGCCTGCGCGAATATTTGAGCGCCATTTTGCCTGATTATATGGTGCCGGCCGCTTTTGTACGCCTGAATGCCTTCCCTCTGACCCCAAGCGGTAAGCTAGATCGCCGAGCACTGCCAGCGCCGGGGGCGGATGCTTTTGCTCGTCAGGTTTATGCAGCGCCGGAAGGGGAAACAGAAACCCTATTGGCCGCCATCTGGGGCGAGTTGTTGGGTATCGAACAGATCAGTCGGCATGACAGTTTCTTTGCCTTGGGCGGCCATTCTCTGCTTGCGGTGCGAATGATTGAACGTCTGCGTAACGCGGGATTAACGCTGGCGGTGTATGATCTGTTCCAATCTCCGGTGTTGTCCGCATTTGCCCAAACAGTAGGGCAGTCACAAGCGGTGGTGGTGCCGGAGAATGTCATCACCCCGGCCACCACGGCACTCACACCTGAAATGTTGCCGTTGGTTGAGCTGACCCAAACTGAGATTGACCATATCATTGCACAAGTACCATGTGGGATGACTAATATTCAGGATATCTATGCTTTGTCACCGTTGCAGGACGGGATTCTGTTCCACCACTTATTAAGCAATGAAGGCGATCCATATCTATTGGTCGGCCAGATGGTCTTTGCTGATCGTTCATTGTTGGATCGTTATCTGGCGGCAGTGCAACAGGTGGTTAATCGCCACGATACTCTACGTACTGCTTTTATCTGGCAAGGATTATCTGCGCCGGTTCAGGTAGTCTGGCGTCAGGCGCCGTTATCAGTTGTGGAACTGATATTAGATCCTGCTGACGGGCCGGTTTATGAGCAATTGGCTCAACGTTTTGATCCGCGTCAGCATCGTCTCGATCTGGGCCAGGCGCCACTGTTACGTTTTGTTATTGCACAGGAAACGGATGGTCGCTGGATTGCACTGCAATTACAGCATCATCTGATTGGCGATCATACCGCAATGGATGTGATGAGCCGCGAAGTTCAGGCGTACCTTACCGGGCAGGAAGAGAGCTTACCGGCACCGGTCCCTTTCCGCAATCTGGTGGCTCAGGTTCGTCTTGGGGTGAATCAGGCAGAGCATACCCGTTTCTTTACTGACATGTTGGCAGATGTGGATGAACCGACGTTGCCGTTCGGATTGACGGAAGTACATCGGGATGGTTCTCAGATGACCCAATCGTACCGAATGTTGCCCGCGATACTGAACAACCGCTTGCGTAGTCAGGCCCGGTGTTTGGGTGTCAGTCTGGCCGCGCTGTGCCATCTGGCTTGGGCACAGGTATTGTCGCGTACCAGCGGACAGGAGAAAGTGGTATTCGGCACCGTATTGTTTGGGCGTATGCAGACAGGACAAGGTGCTGACAGCGGTATGGGGCTGTTTATCAATACCTTGCCGTTACGGCTGGATATGGATGATACTCCAGTACGGGGGAGTGTACAGGCAGCACATGCCCGGTTAGCCGAATTACTGGAGCATGAACACGCTTCACTGGCGCTGGCTCAACGTTGCAGTGGGGTACAAGGTGAAGTTCCACTCTTTAGTGCTTTGTTGAACTACCGGCACAGTGCGTTATCTGCGACTTCGAATGAAATCATGAATGGTGTTGAGTTTCTTGGCGCGCAGGAACGCACTAACTATCCGTTTACTCTATCGGTGGAGGATTTTGGTAATGCGCTGGGGCTAACAGCGCAAATTGTTCAGCCATTTGATCCGGAGCGGGTGTGCGGTTATATGCAACAAGCGCTGGAAAGTTTGGCAGAAATACTTGAGCTGGCCCCGGAAACGCCGGTACGGACATTGGAAATTTTGCCCGAGTCTGAACGCACATTGTTATTAAAAACCTGGAATGCGACTGAAACTGCCTATTCTGATCCGTTGTATATCCATCAATTATTTGAACAACAAGTGGAGAAAAAACCGGATGCCACGGCACTGGTGTATGAAGAACAGAGGTACAGCTATGCGGAATTGAATACTCGCGCTAACCGCTTGGCCCATCAACTGATTGCGCTGGGTATTGCGCCAGACCAACGAGTGGCGATTTGTGTTACACGTTCACCGACGATGGTCATGGGCTTGCTGGCTGTATTGAAAGCGGGGGGAGCCTATGTTCCATTGGACCCGGCTTATCCGAGGGAACGTTTGGCACATATTTTGACTGATGCAGCACCGGCTATTGTGCTGGCGGATAATGCCGGATGTGTCGCACTGGGTGAGAAAGCGCTTGCAGGATTCACTGTACTGGATCCGAATACTTTGCCGGATAAGCCGGACAGTAACCCGCAAGTGACCGCACTGACTGCACAGCATCTGGCGTATGTGATTTACACCTCGGGTTCAACTGGCACACCAAAAGGTGTGATGGTTGAGCATCGTGGGCTAATCAATCTTATCCGGGATAAAATCACTCAGTTTGGCATTCACTCGGATAGCCGGATGTTGCAGTTTGCCTCGTTGAGTTTTGATGCCAGTGTTTGGGAAATCATGATGGCGTTGGGAAGTGGGGCCTGTCTGGTTATTGCTGTCGATATCGTCCGTCAGGACCCGCTTCGCCTCTGGCATTATCTGGAACAACAGGCAGTGACCCATGCCTGTTTGACCCCGGCTTTGCTTCGGGATGGGGGAGATTTACCGGCGCTGACGATAACACCGACAGTGATATTAGGCGGTGAAGCACCTAGTGCTGCACTATTTCAGACACTTTGTCGTCGGGCGACGGTGTTTAATGCCTATGGCCCGACAGAAATCACGGTGTGTGCGACGACTTGGCGTTGCCCGCCAGACTACACGGATACGTTAGTGCCTATCGGCTATCCGACGGCGAACACCCAGATTTATTTGTTGGACACCTACCGCCAGCTTGTGCCATTGGGGGTAGTGGGTGAGTTGTATGTTGGTGGGGAGGGTGTGGCGCGTGGCTACCTTAATCGACCTGAACTGACGGCTGAACGCTTCTTAGCTGACCCGTTTAGTGAGATGCCGGATGCGCGGATGTATCGGACCGGGGATTTGGCCCGTTATCTGCCAGATGGCAATTTAGTATTTGTTGGTCGTAATGACCAGCAGATTAAAATTCGGGGCTTCCGGATTGAACCGGGTGAAATTGAGACCCGGTTGATAGAGTACCCGGCGGTGCGTGAAGCGGTGGTGTTAGCGCTGGGTCAGGGGCACGATAAGCGTTTGGTAGCCTGGGTGGTGGCAGAAGAAAACGATGAGTTGGCGAATAGCCTGCGTACTCACCTGAGCGCAATTTTGCCGGATTATATGATGCCGGCGGCTTTTGTCCGTTTGGATACACTGCCGTTGACGCCAAATGGAAAACTGGACCGTCTAGCTTTACCGGCACCGGACGAAGAAGCATTTTCCCGTCAGATTTACGAAGCGCCACAAGGCGAAACAGAGATAGCACTGGCGGCTATCTGGCGTGAGTTACTGGGGATTGAGCAGGTGGGGCGGTATGACAGCTTCTTTGCCCTAGGAGGCCATTCGTTGTTGGCGGTGCGAATGATGAACCGAATAGCGGCTTTAGGCATTGAATTGCCGCTGACCACGTTATTTAAATCACCGACATTGGCAGCCTTTGCTGAGGTAATGGGGATTCAGCTTGGTGAACAGAACAATAGCGTGTCTGCTATGGTACCGATATCCCGCGAGGGCGGCGCATTACCTTTGTCATTTACTCAACAGCGTCTATGGTTCCTGGCGCAATTTGAGGGGGTTAGCGAGACCTATCATGTCCCAATGGCCCTGCGTTTACATGGTCAGTTGGATATCGTCGCCTGGCAGCAGGCGCTGAATCGCTTGTTTGCCCGTCACGAGGCTTTGCGTTCCATCTTTATCTCGGTGGATGGTCAGCCTAAAGTCGAATTGTTGCCGGCTGAATTGGGTTTGCCGATGAGCAAACACGATTTGCGCAAAGTGTCTGATGCAGATAAACAGTTTGAGCGTTTATGTGTACAGGAAGCGGAGGCGCCGTTTGATCTTGCTGGTGGTCCGTTAATCCGAGCGGGTCTGATACAACGGGCTGACGATGATTACGTCTTTTTGCTGACTCAGCATCATATTGTGTCAGACGGCTGGTCGGCTGGCGTATTGATGCGCGAATTAAGCGCCCTCTATACCGCTTTTTCAATGGGGCTGCCAGATCCGTTGCCGCCACTGGCAATTCAGTATCCTGATTATGCCGCCTGGCAGCGTCAGTGGCTGTCGGCGGAGCGGTTACAAATCCAATCTGACTATTGGAGAATGAGTCTGGCAGACGCGCCGGTTCTACTGGATTTGCCTACTGATCGATCACGTCCATCTCAGCAGTCGTTTGCCGGGGCTTTATTGCCCGTCAATCTGGATGCGGAATTAACCCAATCTCTTAAACGTTTGAGTGAGCAACAGGGCGTCACGTTATTTATGACGTTGCTGGCTGCTTGGGCAACAGTCTTATCACGCCTATCAGGTCAGGAAGATCTGGTTATCGGTACGCCAAGTGCCGGTCGTAGTCGGCAGGAAATGGAGTCCCTGATCGGCTTTTTTGTGAATACATTGGCGTTGCGTATGGACTTATCCGGCGTCCCCAATGTGGCAGAATTGCTGGAGCGTGTGAGACAAACTGCGCTGGCGGCACAGGAGCATCAGGATCTACCGTTTGAACAGGTAGTGGAAATCGTACAACCACCACGTCACCTGGCGCATACTCCGCTGTTCCAAGTGATGTTTGCCTGGCAAAACAATGAAGGCATGGAATGGCGGATGCCGGGACTGACGGTTTCACCGGCCGATCAATACATTGATATTGTTAAATTTGATCTTGAGTTGAGCCTGTCTGAGGTGGACGGTCGAATTGTCGGTTATCTGAATTATTCCACTGCGCTATTTGATCAACTTACCATTGAGCGGCAGATGGGCTATCTCCATACCGTACTACGAGAGATGGCGACTAACCCTCAACAGCCAGTTGGGAAAATCGATATCCTGACCGTGGTGGAGCGCAAGCTGTTACTGGAAACTTGGAATGCAACCCAGACGCGATATCCTGACCAGACATGCATTCATCGGTTGTTTGAACAGCAGGCGGAGAAAACCCCTGATGCAGTAGCGTTGGTGTATGAAGAGTACATTCTCAGTTATGCCGAATTAAATGCTCGTGCCAACCGACTGGCCCGCCAGTTAATTAAGCGAGGGGTACAGTTGGATGATCGGATTGTGGTGTTGTTAGAACGATCTATTGAGCTGGTTGTGGCTCAATTGGCAATTCTCAAAGCCGGGGCCGTGTATGTGCCAATCGATCCCCGTGTGCCAGATGAGCGGAAAAACTGGCTGATAAGCGATTGTTCAGCCAAATTATTGCTCACTGATATCCCGATTGATCTGGCTATTCCCACGTATTGCCTTGCTGATGAGATGGGTATTATCAGGGAGGAGGATTACCTTAATCTTGACTTGCCTAGGTCCAGTACCGAGCTAGCTTATATTATGTACACTTCCGGCTCGACTGGCACGCCAAAAGGGGTAATGGTGCCACACCGCGCTGTGGTTCGACTGGTCATCAATAATGGGTACGCTGAAATCGGGCCGGATGATCGGGTGGCGTTTGAGGCCAACCCGGCTTTTGATGCCAGCACCTTTGAAGTCTGGGCGCCATTGCTCAATGGCGGTACGCTGGTGGTGATTGATCACACCACATTGCTGACGCCTAAAGAATTCGTTCAGGCATTACAGACTTATCGTATTACGGTGCTGTGGCTGAGTGTCGGGCTGTTTAACCGGCTGGCGGCAGAATTGTCTCCGGTGTTGCCACAAATCAAGATTCTGATTGTTGGCGGTGATGTCCTTGATCCCCATGTGATGGCGCAGGTTTTACGTGATAGCCCGCCGCAACAGTTATTAAATGGCTATGGACCAAGTGAGGGCGCCACCTTTACCACCACTTACCGTATCACAGAATTATCGCCAGAAGTGACTCGTATCCCCATTGGTCGACCAATAGCTAATACACGGGTTTATCTGTTGGATACCTATGGTCAGTTAGTGCCGCAGGGAGTAATCGGTGAGATTTATATCGGTGGAGATGGGGTTGCCTGTGGCTATCTCAATCGTCCTGAATTGACCGCGGAACGTTTTCTGCCAGATCCGTTTAGTGATAAGCCGGATGCCCGTATGTACCGAACCGGGGATTTGGCCCGTTACCTGCCAGACGGCAATTTGGAGTTCCTGGGACGTAATGACCAGCAGGTGAAAATACGTGGTTTCCGTATTGAACTAGGAGAAATCGAAGCCCGATTGCAGGAACATCCGGCAGTGCATGAAGCGGTTGTGCAAGTACTGGGCGACGGTCAGGACAAACGGTTGGTGGCTTATGTGGTAACAGAAGCGGACGAGGAGTTAGTTAACCGTCTGCATACCTATCTGAGTACCATTTTACCGGATTATATGGTGCCGACGGCCTTTGTACGTCTGGATACTTTCCCGTTGACGCCAAACGGCAAATTGGATCGTCGGGCATTACCAGTGCCGGGGGAGGAAGCGTTTGCCCGACAGGTTTATGAAGCACCGCAGGGAGAAACAGAAACCCTATTGGCCGCTATCTGGAGCGAATTGTTAGGTATTGAACAGATCAGTCGGCACGACAGTTTCTTTGCCTTGGGCGGTCATTCTCTGCTTGCAGTGCGGATGATTGAACGCCTGCGCCATGTTGGACTAACGCTGGCGGTGCGTGACCTGTTTCAATTCCCGGTGTTATCGGCATTTGCCCAAACAGTAGGGCAATCACCGGCGGTGGTGGTGCCGACGAATGTCATTACCCCGTCGACCACGGCGCTCACACCTGAGATGTTGCCGCTGATTGAGCTGACCCAACCTGAAATTGACCATATCGTGGAACAAGTGCCGGGTGGGGTGGCTAATATTCAGGATATCTATGCCTTGTCACCGTTGCAGGACGGTATTCTGTTCCACCATCTGCTGGCGAATGGAGGTGACCCGTATCTATTGGTCAGCCAAATGGTCTTTGCTGATCGTTCATTGTTGGATCGTTATCTGGCAGCGGTGCAACAGGTAGTTAATCGCCACGATATTCTGCGTACCGCCTTTGTTTGGCAAGGGTTATCAGCGCCTGCTCAAGTGGTTTGGCGTCAGGCTCAATTGTCAATTATTGAACTGACATTAGACCCGGTTGATGGGCCGATCCGTGACCAGTTAGCTCAACATTTTGATCCACGTCGCTATCGTATTGATCTGCAACGAGCTCCATTGTTGCACTTTGTGGTAGCACAGGAAGAGGATGGTCATTGGCGCGTACTGCAATTGCTGCATCACCTGATTGGTGATCATACTGCAATGGAAGTGATGCATGGCGAGGTTCAGGCTTATCTTGCCGGACGGGAAGAGAACTTGCCTGTGCCGGTCCCTTTCCGCAATTTGGTGGCTCAAGTTCGTCTGGGAATGAGTCAGGCCGAACATACCCGTTTCTTTACTGACATGTTGGTTGAGGTGGATGAACCAACACTACCATTTGGGTTCACGGAGGTACATCGGGATGGTTCGCAGGTGACGGAATCGCACCGGATGTTACCCGCTATGTTAAATGATCGTCTGCGCAGTCAGGCCCGACGTCTGGGGGTCAGTTTGGCGACTTTGTGCCATCTGGCTTGGGCACAGGTGTTGTCACGTACCAGTGGGCAGGAGAAAGTGGTGTTCGGCACCGTGCTGTTTGGGCGAATGCAGGCAGGACACGGAGGTGACAGCGGCATGGGGCTGTTTATCAATACCTTACCGTTGCGACTGGATATGGATGATACCTCGGTGCAGGACAGTGTACGGGCAGCGCATGCCCGGTTAGCTGGATTGCTGGAGCATGAGCATGCCTCACTGGCGCTGGCTCAACGTTGCAGTGGAATACCGGGGGAAGCGCCCCTCTTTAGTGCTTTGCTGAACTACCGACATAGTGCGCAGTCGGTTACTACGGATACAATCATCAGCGGTATTGAATTCTTGGGCGGACAAGAACGCACTAACTATCCGTTTGTCTTGTCCGTAGAGGATGTTGGTTACGCTTTGGGATTGACGGCGCAAATTGTTCAACCGATTGATCCGGAGCGGATATGTGGTTATATGCAACAGGCGCTGGAAAGTCTGGCGGAGGCTCTTGAACAGCGTCCGGAAACACCGGTACGAACATTGAATATCTTACCGACAGCGGAGAAAAAGCTGTTGCTGGAAACCTGGAATGCAACCGAAACGTCGTATCCAGATCACGATTGTATTCATCGACTGTTTGAACAATGGGCAGAGAAAAGCCCGGATGCCACAGCACTGGTATATGAAGAACAGAGTCTCAGCTATGCTGAGCTCAATGCCCGCGCCAACCGTCTGGCGCATCAACTGATAGCGTTGGGCGTTACGCCGGACCAACGGGTGGCGGTTTGTGTGTCACGTTCACCGGCAATGGTGGTGGGGGTATTAGCGGTGCTGAAAGCCGGTGGCGCCTATGTGCCGCTGGATCCGGTCTATACCGGTGAGCGCCTGGCACATATCCTGACTGATGCTGCCCCTGCTATTTTGCTGGCGGATAAAGTCGGGTGTGATGCGCTGGGAGAGGACGCGCTGGCAGGGCTGACGGTACTTGACCCGAATAGCCCGTTTGATCAATCGGACAGTAACCCGCAGGTGCCGGCATTGACGGCACAACATCTGGCGTATGTCATTTACACCTCGGGCTCGACTGGCACGCCGAAAGGGGTGATGGTGGAACATCGTAATATTCAGCGTTTGTTTGATGCGACTGAATCCTGGTACCATTTTAATCGACAAGATGTTTGGTGCCTGTTCCATTCCATTGCGTTTGACTTCTCGGTATGGGAATTATGGGGGGCCTTACGCTACGGCGCTAAACTGGTGTTGGTTCCGCACGCGATTGCCCGTTCACCCCAGGAGCTGCATCAATTCGTGTGTCGGCATGGCATCACGGTGTTGAATCAGACCCCCAGTGCTTTCAAAGCCTTTATTGCCAGCTATATCGCCAATCCGTTACCGGACTGTTTGCGCTATATCATCTTTGGCGGGGAAGCCCTCGATCCGAGTATTTTGAAGCCGTGGTATGCCCTGCGTGAGGAGACGTTGCCTCAGTTGGTGAATATGTACGGTATCACCGAGACCACGGTTCACGTCACTTACCGGGCTCTGACTCGCCATGATGCAGAACAGACAACGAGTCCTATTGGCACGCGTATTCCGGACTTAACCCTCTATCTGCTGGATAAGTATGGTCAGCCAGTACCGTTAGGCGCGGTAGGAGAGCTCTATATTGGCGGGGCTGGAGTGGCACGGGGTTATCTCAATCGTTCTGAGCTGACAGCGGAACGTTTTCTGGCAGACCCGTTTAGTCATATTCCAGATGCCCGGATGTACCGCACCGGGGATTTAGCTCGCTATCTGCCGGACGGTAATCTGGAGTTCCTGGGCCGAAATGACCAGCAGGTGAAAATCCGTGGTTTCCGCATTGAGCCGGGGGAAATCGAAGCTCGGCTGATAGAACACCCGGCGGTGAGTGAAGCGGTCGTGCTGGCGCTCGGCGACGGTCAGGACAAACGGCTGGTGGCTTATGTGGTGGCCGAAGCGGATGAGGAGTTAATTAATCGTCTGCGTACTCACTTAAGTGCGATTTTACCGGATTATATGGTGCCAGCCGCTTTTGTTTGTATGGATGCCTTCCCGTTAACACTGAACGGCAAACTAGATCGCCGGGCGCTACCAGCACCGGGAGAAGATGCCTTTGCCCGTCAAGTTTATGCGGCACCACGAGGGGAAACAGAAACTCTGCTAGCCGATATTTGGAGCGAGTTGTTGGGTATTGAACAGGTGAGTCGGCATGACAGCTTCTTTGCATTGGGAGGACATTCGCTGTTGGCGGTTCGGATGATTGAACGTTTGCGTAATGCGGGGTTAACGCTAGCAGTGCGTGATTTATTCCAATCCCCGGTGTTATCGGCATTTGCCCAAACAGTAGGGCAATCACCGGCGGTGGTGGTGCCGACGAATGTCATTACCCCAGCGACCACGGCACTCACACCTGATATGTTGCCGTTGGCTGATCTGACTCAACCTGAAATTGACTATATCGTTGTACAAGTACCGGGTGGGGTTGCCAATATTCAGGATATCTATGGTTTATCACCGTTGCAGGACGGTATTCTGTTCCACCATTTGTTGGCGAATAAAGGCGATCCGTATCTGCTGGCTGGTCAGATAGTTTTTGCTAACCGCGCCTTATTGGACAACTATTTGGCGGCAGTACAACAAGTGGTTAATCGCCACGATATTTTGCGTACCGCTTTTCTCTGGCAAGGATTATCCGCGCCGGTTCAGGTAGTTTGGCGTCAGGCTCAATTGTTAGTCACTGAACTGACACTAGACCCGGTTGATGGATCGGCCTGTGACCAGTTAGCTCAACATTTTGATCCGCGTCGCTATCGTATTGATCTGCAAAGAGCACCACTGTTGCACTTTGCAGTGGCGCAGGAGGACGATGGCCGTTGGAGCGTACTGCAATTGCAGCATCATCTGATTGGCGACCATACCACAATGGAAGTGATGCATGGCGAGATTCAGGCTTATCTTGCCGGACAGGAAGAGAACTTGCCTGCGCCGGTCCCTTTCCGCAATCTGGTGGCTCAAGTCCGGTTGGGGGTGAGTCAGGCCGAACATACCCGCTTCTTTACTGACATGTTGTCTGAAGTGGATGAACCGACGCTGCCGTTCGGGTTGACGGAAGTCCATCGGGATGGTTCACAGGTGATGGAATCGCACCAGATGTTAACGCCTGAACTGAATGATCGTCTACGTAGTCAGGCCCGGCGTCTGGGTGTCAGTTTAGCAACTTTATGCCATCTGGCCTGGGCGCAGGTTTTGTCGCGTACCAGCGGACAGGTAAAAGTGGTATTCGGCACCGTGCTGTTTGGACGGATGCAGGCAGGGCAAGGGGCTGACAATGGAATGGGGCTGTTTACCAATACCTTGCCGTTGCGACTGGATATGGATGATACCCCGGTGCAGGACAGTGTACGAATAGCCCATACTCGGTTAGCTGAATTGCTGGAGCATGAACATGCCTCACTGGCGCTGGCCCAACGTTGCAGTGAGGTGCCGGGGGAAACGCCCCTCTTTAGCGCATTACTAAACTACCGGCATAGTGCGCATCCGGTTACCACGGATGCAACCATCGGCGGTATTGAATTCCTTAGCGGACAAGAGCGAACTAACTATCCGTTTGTCTTGTCGGTGGAGGATTTTGGTCACGCACTGGGGCTGACGGCGCAAATTGTTCAATCGATTGATCCGAAACGCGTGTGCGGTTATATGCAACAGGCGTTGGAAAGTCTGGCAGAGGCGCTTGAGCAACGGCCGGAGACACCGGTACGGGCACTGAATATCTTGCCAGAAGCAGAGAAGAAACTGTTATTGGCAACCTGGAACGCGACTCAGGCACCATATCCTGACCAGAGTTGTATTCACCGGCTGTTTGAACAACAGGCAGAAAACACTCCTGATGCGATAGCATTGGTGTATGGAAAGCACATTCTTAACTATGCCGAATTAAATTCTCGTGCCAACCAACTATCCCATTGGTTAACTGGGCAAGGGGTTCAGCCGGATAACAGGGTTGCTGTGCTGTTAGAGCGTTCTGTTGAGCTGGTAGTGGCTCAATTGGCTATCCTCAAAGCCGGGGCCGTTTATGTGCCGATTGATCCCCAGGTACCGGATGAGCGGAAGCATTGGCTGATAAGCGACTGTTCAGCTAAGTTATTGCTTACCGATATCCCGATTGATTTGGCGATCCCCCGGTTTTGTCTGGCCGATGAGATGGATGCTATCAGGCAGGAAGATAACCGCAATCCTGACTTGCCACGTTCCAGTACTGAACTGGCCTATATCATGTATACCTCCGGCTCAACGGGCACGCCTAAAGGAGTGATGGTACCGCATCGGGCAGTGGTTCGGCTGGTGATTAATAATGGGTACGCCGAAATCGGGCCGGATGATCGGGTAGCGTTTGAAGCTAACCCGGCTTTCGATGCCAGTACCTTTGAAGTTTGGTCGCCGTTGCTCAATGGTGGCGCACTGGTGGTGATTGATCACGCCACGTTGCTAATGCCTAAAGAATTTGTTCAGGCATTACAGACTTATCGCATTACCGTGCTGTGGCTAAGTGTCGGGCTATTTAACCGTCTGGCGGCAGAGTTGTCCCCGGCTCTCCCGCAGCTCAAAATCCTCATTGTCGGCGGCGATGTGCTGGATCCACATGTGATTAGGCAAGTTCTGCGTGATAATCCACCGCAACAGTTATTGAATGGTTATGGACCAAGTGAGGGCACTACCTTTACCACCACCTACCGAATCACGGCATTATCGCCAGAAGTGGCGAGAGTCCCCATTGGTCGACCGATAGCTAATACACGGGTTTATCTGTTGGATGCTTATGGTCAGCCGGTGCCGCAGGGAGCAACCGGTGAGATTTATATCGGTGGAGATGGAGTTGCTTGTGGCTATCTTAATCGTTCTGAATTGATGGCTGAACGTTTCCTGGCAGACCCGTTTAGTCATATTCCAGATGCTCGGATGTACCGCACCGGGGATTTGGCCCGTTACCTGCCGGACGGCAATCTGGAATTTCTGGGTCGTAACGACCAGCAGGTTAAGATCCGCGGTTTCCGCATTGAACTGGGGGAAATCGAAGCCCGATTGCTGGAACACCCAGCAGTGCATAAAGCGGTTGTGCTGGTGATGGATGACGGTCAGGATAAACGGCTGGTAGCTTATGTGGTGGCAGAAGTGGATGAGGGATTGGTCAATTGTCTGCGTACTCACTTAAGTTCGATTTTACCGGATTATATGGTGCCGGCCGCTTTTGTACGTCTGGATAACTTCCCGCTGACGCCAAATGGAAAACTAGATCGGCGGGCATTACCAGCTCCAGGGGAAGAAGATTTTGCCCGGCAGATTTACGCTGCACCGTCAGGGGAGATAGAAACCACATTGGCGACTATCTGGCGTGAATTACTGGGTGTCGAGCGGATTAGTCGATATGACAACTTTTTCGCTTTAGGCGGCCATTCGTTGTTGGCAGTACGAATGATGAACCGGATAGCGGCATTGGGGATTGAATTGCCATTGTCCACGTTGTTTACATTCCCTGTTTTGACCACTTTTGCTGAAGCGATAAGCGCCCAGTTTGGTGAATCGGACAGGATATTACCCGCTATCGTTCCGTTATCTCGTGAGAGCCAATTGCCGTTGTCATTTGCGCAACAGCGTCTGTGGATCTTGACCCAGTTTGACGGAGTGAGTGAAGCTTATCATATTCCGCTGGCTTTACGTCTACATGGTCGGCTGGATATCTCCGCCTGGCAACAGGCGCTTGATACACTGTTTGCCCGCCATGAAGCGTTGCGCTCTGTCTTCGTTGCTGTCGATGGTCAACCGCAGGTGGAGTTGTTGCCAGCGGCATCAGGCTTGCCGATGAAAAAATATGATCTGCGTGACACGCCTGATGCGGATGCGCAACTTGCGTCTCTCTCTGCTCAGGAAGTTGAAACGCCGTTTGATCTTGCCTGTGGCCCATTAATTCGTGCCAGTCTGGTACAACTGGCTGATGATAATCACATTTTCTTGCTGACCCTGCATCATATTGTTTTCGATGGTTGGTCTGTCAGTGTGTTAATGCGTGAATTGAGCACTCTTTATACCGCGTTTCTGGCGGGGCAGTCAGATCCATTGCCACCGTTGACGATTCAGTATCCTGATTACTCTGCCTGGCAGCATCAATGGTTGTCGGCTGAACGCATACAATCTCAATCTGATTATTGGCGTGCGAGACTGATTGATGCACCGGTTCTGCTGGATTTACCTACTGACCGGCCACGTCCGCCTCAGCAGTCATTTGCTGGGGCCTTATTGCCCGTCAGTTTGGATGCGGAGTTAACCCAATCTCTTAAACGCCTGAGTGAGCAACAGGGCGTCACGTTATTTATGACTGTGTTAGCTGCCTGGGCAACAGTGCTGTCACGCCTGTCAGGTCAGGAAGATCTGGTTATCGGTACGCCAAGTGCTGGTCGCGGGCGTCAGGAAGTGGAATCCCTGATTGGCTTCTTTGTGAATACGCTGGCGTTGCGGATGGATTTATCCGGCGCGCCAAATGTGGTGGAATTGCTGGCACGTGTACGACAAACTGCGCTGGCGGCCCAGGAACATCAGGACCTGCCATTTGAACAGGTGGTGGAAATCGTGCAACCGTCGCGCCAACTGGCGCACACCCCGTTGTTCCAGGTGATGTTTGCCTGGCAGAACAATGAGAACACGGAATGGCGACTGCCGGGAGTGGCGGTTTCACCGGTTGAGCAAGCTTTTGATGTGGTTAAGTTTGATCTTGAGCTGAATTTGTTTGAGGTGGAAGGCCAGATTGTCGGTTATCTGAATTATGCCACCGCGCTATTTGATCAAGCTACCATTGAGCGGCAGGTGGGCTATCTCCATACCGTACTGCGAGAGATGGCAGCTAATCCTCAACAGTCGGTCGGGGAAATTAATATCCTGACCGTGGCGGAGCGCAAGCTGTTATTGGAAACCTGGAATGCAACTGAAATGCCGTATTCTGCTCACTGTTGTATTCATCGGCTGTTTGAGCAACAGGCAGAGAGAACCCCGGATGCCACGGCACTGATGTATACAGGGCAAGTCCTCAGTTATGCCGAATTAAATGCCCGTGCTAATCGGCTGGCGCATCAACTGATTACGTTAGGAACGGTACCGGATCATCGGGTGGCAATCTGTGTCGCGAGTTCGCCAGCGCGGATAGTGGGGCTGCTGGCAGTACTGAAAGCCGGGGGCGCTTATGTGCCGCTAGACCCGTCCTATCCGGGGGAACGTCTGGTTCATATTTTAACCGATGCTGCGCCGGTTATTGTGCTGGCGGATGATGCTGGACGTACCGCGTTAGGCGAAAAGGTACTGGTAGGTCTGACTGTACTGGACCCAAATTCATTGCCTGACCAGCCAGATAGCAACCCGCAGATATCGGTATTGACTCCACAACATCTGGCGTATGTGATTTATACCTCCGGTTCGACCGGTATACCCAAAGGGGTGATGGTCGAACATCATGGGCTGGTTAACCTGATTCAAGAAAAAATTGTTCAGTTTGATATTCATCCGGGTAGCCGAATGTTGCAGTTTGCCTCATTTGGTTTTGATGCTGGTGTTTGGGAAACCATGATGGCGTTGTGTAGCGGGGCTATTTTGTCTATCCCTGCCGATACGGTTCGTCAGGACCCCCGCTATCTCTGGCATTATCTGGAAGAACAGGCGATAACCCATGCTTGCCTGACCCCGGCCCTACTTCGGGAGGGGACCGATGTGCCGGAGATGACAATAAGACTGACGTTGATACTCGGTGGTGAAGCGCCCAGCGCAACGCTGCTTCAAGCACTGAGTCGTCGAGCAACGGTGTTTAATGCGTATGGTCCAACGGAAATCACGGTGTGTGCAGCTACCTGGCGTTGTCCGTTAGACTACACTGAGGGTGTCATTGCTATTGGGCGTCCGACAGCTAATATGCGGGTTTATTTGCTGAATACTGACGGTCAGCTGGTACCGTTAGGCTCAGTCGGTGAGCTCTATATTGGCGGTGTCGGGGTAGCGCGAGGTTATCTCAACCGGCCTGACTTGACGGCGGAACGTTTTCTGGCCGATCCGTTTAGTGGTGAATCCGATGCCCGGATGTACCGGACCGGGGATTTGGCCCGCTACCTGCCGGATGGCAATCTGGAATTCCTAGGCCGTAATGACCAGCAGGTGAAAATCCGTGGTTTCCGTATTGAGCCGGGGGAAATCGAAGCTCGATTGCTGGAACACCCAGCGGTGAGTGAAGCGCTGGTGCTGGCTTTGGGCGACGGTCAGGATAAACGGTTGGTGGCTTATGTGGTGGCAGAAGCAGATGAGGCGTTGGTTAATCATCTACGTACTCATCTGAGTGGGATTTTACCGGATTATATGGTACCGGCCGCTTTTGTGCGTTTGGATACCTTCCCGTTGACACCGAACGGTAAACTGGATCGCCGGGCGCTACCGGCACCGGGGGGAGATGCCTTTGCCCGTCAGGTTTATGCCGCGCCGCAAGGGGAGACAGAAACGCTGCTAGCCGCTATCTGGTGCGAGTTGTTGGGCATTGAACAGGTCAGTCGGCATGACAGTTTCTTTGCTCTGGGCGGTCATTCGTTGCTGGCGGTACGGATGGTTGAACGTCTGCGTAATGTAGGGTTAACCCTGGCGGTGCGGGATTTATTCCAATCTCCAGTGTTATCTGAATTTGCCCAAACAGTAGGGCAATCACAGGCAGTGGTGGTACCGGCGAATGTCATTACCCCGGAGACTACGGAACTTATACCAGCGATGTTGCCGTTGATTGAGCTGACCCAACTTGAGATTGACCATATCGTGGAACAAGTGCCGGGTGGAGTGGCTAATATTCAGGATATCTATGCCCTGTCACCGTTGCAGGATGGCATTCTGTTCCACCATTTGCTGGCGAATAAAGGCGACCCGTATTTGCTGGCTGGTCAGATGGTCTTTACTGACCGAGCCCTGTTGGATGGCTATTTGGTGGCAGTGCAACAGGTGATTAACCGTCATGACATTCTGCGTACAGTTTTTATCTGGCAAGGATTGTCCACGCCGGTTCAGGTGGTCTGGCGTCAGGCTTCATTGTTAGTCACCGAACTGACATTGAACCCGATTGATGGGCTAGTCCGTGACCAGTTAGCTCAACGTTTTGATCCGCGTCGATATCGTATTGATCTGCAACGAGCACCTTTGCTGCATTTTGTAGTGGCTCAGGAGGAGGATGGCCGCTGGAGCGTATTACAATTGTTGCATCATTTGATTGGCGACCATACGACGCTGGAAGTGATGAACCGTGAAGTTCAGGCTTATCTTGCCGGACAGGAAGATAGTCTGCCCGCGCCAGTCCCTTTCCGCAATTTGGTGGCGCAAGCCCGATTGGGGGTGAGTCAGGCCGAGCATACCCGTTTCTTTACTGACATGTTGGCTGAAGTGGATGAACCAACGCTGCCATTCGGGTTGACGGAAGTCCATCGGGATGGTTCACAAATGGCGGAGTCGCACCGAATGTTGACGCCTGAGTTGAATGACCGCTTGCGTAACCAGGCCCGGCGTCTGGGTGTCAGTTTGGCTGCGTTGTGTCATCTGGCCTGGGCACAGGTGTTGTCGCGTACCAGTGGACAGGCGAAAGTGGTGTTTGGCACCGTACTGTTTGGGCGGATGCAGGCCGGGGAAGGGGCTGACAGCGGCATGGGATTGTTTGTCAACACTCTGCCGTTGCGGCTGGATATAGATGATACCTCGGTACAGGAGAGTGTGCGGTTAGCCCATACCCGGTTGGCCGGATTGCTGGAGCATGAACATGCGTCACTGGCGTTGGCTCAACGTTGCAGTGGGGTACAAAATGAAATTCCGCTCTTTAGCGCCTTATTGAACTACCGGCATAGTACGTCGCCGATAGCCACGGATGAAATCATCAGCGGTATTGAATTTCTGGGCGGGCAAGAGCGAACGAACTATCCGTTGGTGCTCTCAGTGGAGGATTTTGGTGATGCACTGGGATTGACGGCACAAATCGTTCAACCGATTGATCCAGAGCGGATATGTGGTTATATGCAACAGGCATTGGAAAGTCTGATACAAGCGCTTGAACAGCAGACGGAAGCTCCAATACGGTTACTGAATATTTTGCCGGCAGCAGAAAAGAGGTTGTTACTGGAGACCTGGAATGCGACTGAGGCGCCATATCCTGACCAGTGTTGTATTCACCGGTTATTTGAACAACAGGCAGAAAATACCCCTGATGCGATAGCGTTGGTGTATGGAGAACACATTCTCAACTATGCCGAATTAAATGCCCGTGCCAACCAACTGGCTCACTGGTTAATTGGGCAGGGGATCCTGCCGGATAACCGGGTCGCTGTGCAGTTAGAGCGTTCTATTGAACTGGTGGTGGCTCAGTTGGCTATCCTCAAGGCCGGGGCCGTTTATGTGCCGATCGATCCCCGGGTACCGGACGAGCGGAAGCACTGGCTGATAACCGACTGTTCAGCCAAGTTATTGCTTACTGATATCCCGGTTAACTTGGTTGATGAGATCGGCGCTGTTAGGGCGGAAGATTACCGCAATCCTGACTTGCCCCGCTCCAGTACTGAGCTGGCTTATATTATGTATACCTCCGGCTCGACCGGTACACCTAAAGGGGTAATGGTGCCGCATCGGGCGGTGGTTCGGCTGGTGATCAATAATGGGTACGCCGAAATCGGGCCGGATGATCGGGTGGCGTTTGAAGCTAACCCGGCTTTTGATGCCAGCACCTTTGAGGTTTGGGCACCATTGCTCAATGGCGGTACGCTGGTGGTGATTGATCACGCTACTGTGCTAACGCCCAAAGAGTTTGCCCAGGCATTACAGACTTATCGCATTACCGTACTGTGGTTGAGTGTCGGGCTATTTAACCGACTGGCGGCAGAGTTGTCTCTGGCTCTCCCACAGCTCAAAATCTTGATTGTCGGCGGCGATGTGCTGGATCCGCATGTGATGGCGCAAGTTCTGCGTGATAGCCCACCGCAACAGTTATTAAATGGCTATGGACCGAGTGAGGGCACCACCTTTACTACCACCTACCGTATTACCGCGTTACCGTCGGGAGTGGCGAGAATTCCCATTGGCCGACCAATAGCCAATACGCGAGTTTATCTGTTAGATGCTAATGGTCAGTTAGTACCGTTGGGGGCGGAGGGGGAAATTTATATCGGCGGAGATGGGGTTGCCAGTGGCTATCTTAATCGCTCTGAATTGACCGCTGAACGTTTCCTGCCGGATCCGTTCAGTGATGAACCGGGTGCCCGGATGTACCGGACCGGGGATTTGGCTCGCTATCTGCCGGATGGCAATCTGGAATTTCTGGGTCGTAATGACCAACAGGTGAAAATCCGTGGTTTCCGCATTGAGCTGGGGGAAATCGAAGCCCGATTAATGGAACACCCGGCGGTGAATGAAGTTGCTGTACTGGTGCTGGACGACGGGCAGGATAAACGGCTGGTGGCTTATGTGGCGGCCGAAGCGGATGAAGAGTTGGTCAATCGTCTGCGTACTCATTTAAGTGCGGTGTTACCGGATTATATGGTTCCGGCCGCGTTTGTCCGTCTGGATGCCTTCCCGCTGACCTCGAACGGTAAACTGGACCGTCGGGCGCTACCGGCGCCGGGGGAAGAGGCTATTGCCCGGCAGATTTACGCTGCTCCATCAGGGGAGATGGAAACCACATTGGCCGCTATCTGGCGTGAGTTACTGGGTGTTGAGCGGATTAGCCGGTATGACAACTTTTTCGCACTAGGCGGCCATTCGCTGTTGGCGGTGCGGATGATGAACCGGCTAGCGGCGTTGGGGATTGAATTACCGCTGTCCACGCTGTTTACATTCCCATCTTTGATGGCCTTTGCTGAGGCGATGCGTGCCCGGTTTGATGAGTTAGGCGAAGTATTGCCCGCTATCATTCCGCTGTCTCGTGAGGGCCAATTGCCGTTGTCATTTGCGCAACAGCGCCTGTGGTTCCTGGCGCAGTTTGAGGGGGTGAGTGAGACCTATCATATTCCGCTGGCCCTGCGTCTATATGGTCAGTTGGATATTGTGGCTTGGCAGCAGGCGCTTAATATGTTGTTTGCCCGTCATGAAGCGTTGCGTTCTGTTTTTGTTGCTGTTGACGGCCAGCCGCAGGTGGAATTGTTGCCGGCGGCATTAGGGCTGCCGATGAAGAAATATGATCTACGTGACGTACCGGATGTAGATGCCCAACTTGCCTCTCTCTCTGCTCAGGAAGCCGGGGCACAGTTTGATCTTGCCTGTGGCCCATTAATTCGTTCCAGTCTGGTACAACTGGCTGATGATGATCACGTTTTCTTACTGACTCAGCACCATATTGTTTCCGATGGTTGGTCTTTAGGGGTATTGAAATCAGAGCTGGAGACGCTTTATTCGGCTTACTTGAACCAACAGCCGGATCCGTTGCCACCGTTGACGATTCAGTATCCTGATTACGCCGCCTGGCAGTGCCAATGGCTGTCGGCAGAACAGATACAGTCCCAATCTGACTATTGGCGTACCAATCTGGTTGATGCGCCGGTTCTGTTGGATTTGCCTACTGACCGGCCACGTCCATCTCAGCAGTCATTTGCCGGAAATATCTTGCCTGTCAGTCTGGATGCAGAGTTAACCCAATCCCTTAAACGCTTGAGTGAGCAACAGGGCGTCACGTTATTTATGACTCTGCTGGCGGCTTGGGCAACGGTTCTATCGCGTTTGTCAGGTCAGGAAGATCTGGTTATCGGTACGCCGAGTGCCGGTCGCAGTCGGCAAGAAGTGGAATCCTTGATCGGCTTTTTTGTGAATACGCTGGCGTTGCGGATGGATTTATCCGGTGAACCCAATGTGGCGGAATTACTGGCGCGGGTAAGACAAACCGCGTTGGCGGCCCAGGAACATCAAGATCTGCCGTTTGAACAGGTGGTGGAAATCGTGCAACCACCACGCCGACTGGCGCATACCCCATTGTTCCAAGTGATGTTTGCCTGGCAGAACAATGAGAACACGGAATGGCGGTTGCCGGGACTGGTGGTTTCACCTGTCGGGCAAGCTTTTGATGTGGTTAAGTTCGATCTTGAGCTGAATTTGTCTGAGGTAGAGGGCAATATCGTCGGTTATCTGAATTATGCTACCGCACTGTTTGACCAACCGACCATTGAGCGGCATATGCAATATCTCCATACCGTACTGCGAGGGATGGTGACTAACCTTCAACAACCGGTCGGAAAAATCGATATTCTGACAGTGACAGAGCGCAGACTATTGCTGGAAACTTGGAATGTAATTGAAACAACATATTCTAATCAGTTATGTATTCATCAATTATTTGAACAACAGGTGGAGAACGCGCCTAATGAGACGGCTGTGGTGTATGAAGAACAGATCCTCAGCTATGCCGAGCTCAATGTCCGTGCCAACCGTTTGGCGCATCAACTGATAGCGTTGGGAGTCACACCGGATCAACAGGTGGCGGTTTGCGTGTCACGTTCACCGGCAATGGTGGTGGGGGTATTAGCGGTGCTGAAAGCCGGGGGGGCTTATGTGCCGCTGGATCCGGTCTATACCGGTGAGCGTCTGGCACATATCCTGACCAATGCGGCCCCCGCTATTTTGTTGGCGGATAACGTCGGGCGTGATGCGCTGGGTGAGAATACGCTGGCAGGGCTGACAGTACTTGACCCGAATAATCTGCCAGATCAGCCGGACAGTAACCCGCAGGTGCCAGCATTGACGGCACAGCATCTGGCGTATGTGATTTACACCTCGGGCTCGACCGGCACGCCGAAAGGGGTGATGGTGGAACATCGTCATATCCTGCGTTTGTTTGACGCGACTGAATCCTGGTATCGCTTTAACCGGCAGGATATTTGGTGCCTGTTCCATTCCATAGCGTTTGACTTCTCGGTATGGGAATTATGGGGGGCATTACGCTACGGCGCTAAACTGGTGCTGGTTCCGCACGCGATTGCCCGTTCACCCCAGGAGCTGCATCAATTCGTGTGTCAACACGGCATCACGGTGTTGAATCAGACCCCAAGTGCCTTCAAAGCCTTTATTACCAGTTATGTCGCCAATCCATTACCGGACTGCTTGCGTTATATCATCTTTGGCGGGGAAGCCCTTGATCCGAGTATTTTGAAGCCGTGGTATGCCTTGCGAGAGGAGACGTTGCCTCAGTTGGTGAATATGTACGGTATCACCGAGACCACGGTTCACGTCACTTACCGGGCGCTGGGCCGCCATGATGCAGAACAGACAACGAGTCCTATTGGCACGCGTATTCCGGACTTAACCCTCTATTTGTTGGATAAGTATGGTCAGCCAGTACCGTTAGGCGCTGTAGGTGAGTTATATATTGGCGGGGCTGGTGTGGCACGGGGTTATCTCAATCGTTCTGAGCTGACGGCGGAACGTTTCTTAGCAGACCCGTTTAGTCATATTCCAGATGCCCGGATGTACCGCACTGGGGATTTGGCCCGCTATCTGCCGGACGGCAATCTGGAGTTCCTGGGCCGTAATGACCAGCAGGTGAAAATCCGTGGTTTCCGCATTGAGCCGGGGGAAATCGAAGCCCGACTGATGGAATACCCGGCGGTGAGAGAAGCTGTTGTGCTGGCGCTAGATGATGGTCAGGATAAACGGTTGGTGGCTTATGTGGCGGCAGAAGCAGATGAGGAGTTAATTAATCGTCTGCGTACTCACTTAAGTGCGATTTTACCGGATTATATGGTGCCGGCCGCTTTTGTGCGTTTGGATACCTTCCCGTTGACACTGAACGGTAAACTGGATCGCCGGGCATTACCGGCACCGGGGGAAGATGCCTTTGCCCGTCAGGTTTATGCCGCGCCGCAAGGGGAGACAGAAACGCTGCTAGCCGCGATTTGGAGCGAGTTGTTAGGCATTAAACAGATCAGTCGGCATGATAGTTTCTTTGCCCTGGGCGGTCATTCATTGCTGGCGGTGCGGATGATTGAACGTCTGCGTAACGCGGGGTTAACACTAGCGGTGCGTGACCTTTTCCAATTCCCGGTGTTGTCCTCATTTGCTCAAACAGTGGGACGGTCACAAGCGGTGGTGGTGCCGACGAATGTCATCACTCCGGCAACTACTGCAATCACACCTGATATGTTGCCGTTGGCTGATCTGACTCAATCTGAGATTGACCATATCATTGCACAAGTACCGGGTGGGGTTGCCAATATTCAGGATATCTATGGTTTATCACCGTTGCAGGACGGTATTCTGTTCCATCATTTGTTGGCGAATAAAGGCGACCCATATCTATTGGTCAGTCGGATGGCCTTCGCTGACCGAGCTCTGTTGGACAATTATTTGGCGGCAGTGCAACAGG
Source organism: Photorhabdus hindustanensis (assembly GCF_002968995.1). Classification (NCBI taxonomy): domain Bacteria; kingdom Pseudomonadati; phylum Pseudomonadota; class Gammaproteobacteria; order Enterobacterales; family Morganellaceae; genus Photorhabdus; species Photorhabdus hindustanensis. Next base: position 5,684 of record NZ_PUWT01000027.1, on the reverse strand, counting down.
TGATTAATCGCCATGACATCTTGCGTACTGCTTTTATCTGGCAAGGCTTATCCGCACCGGTTCAGGTGGTTTGGCGTCAGGTGCCGCTATCAGTAACTGAATTGACGTTGGATACCGTTGATGGACCGATTTATGAACAACTGCTTCAACGTTTTGGCCCGCGTCAGCATCGTCTCGACTTAAGTCAGGCTCCCTTGCTGCGCTTTATGGTGGCACAGGAAACTGATGGCCGCTGGATTGCACTGCAATTGCAGCATCATCTGATTGGCGATCATACCGCAATGGAAGTAATGCACCGCGAAGTTCAGGCGTACCTTACTGGGCAAGAAGACAGATTGCTTGCGCCGATCCCTTTCCGCAATCTGGTGGCTCAGGTTCGGTTGGGCGTGAGCCAAGCCGAGCATACCCGTTTCTTTACTGACATGTTGTCTGAGGTGGATCAACCGACGTTGCCATTTGGATTGACAGAGGTACATCGAGATGGTTCGCAGGTGACAGAGTTGCACCGGATGTTGCCCGCCATATTGAATAACCGCTTGCGTAGCCAAGCCCGGCGTTTGGGCGTCAGTTTGGCGACTTTGTGCCATTTGGCTTGGGCACAGGTGTTGTCGCATATCAGCGGACAGGAGAAAGTGGTATTCGGTACCGTATTGTTTGGGCGGATGCAAGCAGGACAAGGGGCTGACAGCGGCATGGGGCTGTTTATCAATACTTTGCCGTTACGGCTGGATATGGATGATACTTCGGTGCAGGACGGTGTACGATTAGCCCATACCCGGTTAGCCGGATTGCTGGAGCATGAACATGCTTCATTGACGTTAGCTCAACGTTGCAGTGGGGTTGCTAGTGGTACACCGTTGTTCAATGCATTGCTTAACTACCGGCATAATGCGTTGCCAGCAGCTCCAGATGAAACCCTGAACGGTATTGAATTTCTTGGCGCGCAGGAGCGTACCAACTATCCGTTTGTCTTGTCGGTGGAAGATTTTAGTGATGCTCTGGGGCTGACGGCTCAAGTAGTACAACCGTTTGAGCCGGAACGGATATGCGGCTATATGCAACAGGCGTTGGAGAGTTTGGTGGAAGCACTTGAACAGGCGCCGGAAACACCAATACGGATATTGAATATTCTGCCAGAAGTGGAACGCCGGTTGTTGCTAAGAACTTGGAATGCGACTGAAACTGCCTACTCTGAGCAGTTATGTATCCATCAATTATTTGAGCAACAGGTGGAGAAAAATCCAGATGCTACGGCGCTGGTGTATGAAGAACAGAAGTACAGCTATGCGGAACTGAATACCCGCGCTAACCGACTGGCCTATCAACTGATTGCGTTGGGTATTGCACCAGACCAGCGAGTAGCGATTTGTGTTACACGTTCACTGACGATGGTCGTGGGCTTGCTGGCGGTGTTGAAAGCGGGAGGGGCCTATGTTCCACTGGACCCGGCTTATCCAGGGGAACGTTTGGCACATATTTTGACTGATGCAGCTCCGGCTATTTTGCTGGCGGATAATGTCGGATGTATCGCACTGGGTGAGGAGGCACTGGCAGGACTCACTGTGCTGGACCCGAATATTTTGCCTGATCAGCCGGACAGTAACCCGCAAGTGACCGCACTGACTGCGCAGCATCTGGCGTATGTGATTTACACTTCGGGTTCAACTGGTACACCAAAAGGCGTGATGATTGAGCATCGTGGGCTAATTAATCTTGTTCAGGATAAAATCGCCCAGTTTGACATTCGCTCGGATAGCCGGATGTTGCAGTTTGCCTCGTTGAGTTTTGATGCCAGTGTTTGGGAAATCATGATGGCGTTGGGGAGTGGTGCTAGTCTGATTATTGCTGTCGATATCGTCCGTCAGGACCCGCTTCGTCTCTGGCATTATCTGGAGCAACAGTCGATGACTCATGCCTGTCTGCCCCCGGCACTGCTCCGGGAAAGGATCGATTTACCGGAAATATCGATAAGACCTACGTTGATACTCGGTGGTGAGGCACCTAGCGCAATGCTGCTTCAGGCACTGAGTCGTCGGGCGACGGTGTTTAATGCCTATGGCCCGACAGAAATCACGGTGTGTGCGACGACCTGGCGTTGTCCGCCAGACTACACGGATACGTTAGTGCCTATCGGCTATCCGACGGCGAACACCCAGATTTATTTGTTGGATACCTACGGCCAGCCAGTGCCATTGGGGGCCGTGGGTGAATTGTATGTGGGTGGTGCGGGGGTGGCGCGTGGCTACCTTAATCGTCCTGAACTGACGGCTGAACGCTTCTTAGCTGACCCGTTTAGTGAGATGCCGAATGCGCGGATGTATCGGACTGGGGATTTGGCCCGTTATCTGCCAGACGGCAATCTGGAATTCCTGGGCCGCAATGACCAACAGGTCAAAATCCGTGGTTTCCGTATTGAACCGGGGGAAATCGAAGCCCGCCTGATGGAATACCCAACTGTGCAAGAGGCTGTTGTGTTGGTGCTAGGTGATGAGCAGGGCAGACGGTTGGTAGCTTATGTGGTGGCAGAAGCGGATGAGGAGTTAGTTAATCGTCTGCATACACACTTGAGCGCAATTTTACCGGATTATATGGTGCCGGTGGCTTTTGTACGCCTGAATGCCTTCCCACTGACCCCGAACGGTAAGCTGGATCGTCGGGCATTACCGATACCGAGGGAAGAGGCTTTTGCCCGGCAGATTTACGCCGAGCCGTTAGGAGAGATGGAAACCACATTGGCCGCTATCTGGCGTGAATTACTGGGTGTTGAGCGGATTAGCCGGTATGACAACTTTTTCGCTTTAGGCGGCCATTCGCTGTTGGCAGTGCGGATGATGAACCGGATAGCGGCGTTGGGGATTGAATTACCGCTGTCCACGTTGTTTAAATTCCCGACCTTAGCCGATTTTGCTGAAGCGATGAATACTCGATTTGATGAACAGAGCAGCAAATTACCAGCTATTATCCCGCTATCCCGTGAGGGTAAATTGCCGTTGTCATTTGCACAACAGCGTCTGTGGTTCCTGGCCCAGTTTGAAGGAGTGAGTGAAACTTACCATATTCCGGTGGCATTGCGTTTACGTGGTCGGCTGGGCATCGCTGCTTGGCAGCAAGCGCTTAATACGCTGTTTGCCCGCCACGAAGCGTTACGTTCTATCTTCGTTGCTGTTGATGGTCAGCCACAGGTGGAGTTGTTGCCGGCGGAATCAGGCTTACTGATGAAAAAATATGAGCTGCGGGATACACCTGATAGAGATGCGCAGCTTGCGTTTCTGTCTACTCAGGAAGCCGAGGCGCCGTTTGATCTTGCTTGCGGCCCATTAATTCGCGCCAGTCTGGTACAACTGGCCGACGATGACCACGTTTTCTTGCTGACTCTACATCATATTGTTTTCGATGGCTGGTCTGTCAGCGTGTTGATGCGTGAATTGAGTACCCTTTACACCGCTTTCCTGGCAGGGCAATCAGATCCGTTGCCACCGTTAACGATTCAATATCCTGATTACGCCGCTTGGCAGCATCAGTGGCTATCGGCTGAACGCATACAGACTCAATCTGACTATTGGCGCACAAGGCTGGCTGATGCGCCGGTACTGTTGGATTTACCTACTGACCGGCCACGGCCACCTCAGCAGTCGTTTGCCGGGGCTTTATTGCCCGTCAGTCTGGATACGGAGTTAACCCAATCCCTCAAACACCTGAGTGAACAGCAGGGCGTCACGCTATTTATGACCCTGTTGGCTGCCTGGGCGACAGTTCTATCGCGTTTGTCCGGTCAGGAAGATTTGGTTATCGGTACACCAAGTGCAGGCCGAAGTCGACAAGAAGTGGAATCGTTGATCGGTTTCTTTGTGAATACGCTGGCGTTGCGGATGGATTTATCCGGTGCACCCAATGTAACAGAATTGTTGGTGCGTGTGCGGCAAACCGCGCTGGCGGCACAGGAGCATCAAGATCTGCCGTTTGAACAGGTGGTGGAAATCGTACAACCACCGCGTCAACTGGCGCATACCCCATTGTTCCAAGTGATGTTTGCTTGGCAGAGCAATGAAAATAAGGATTGGATATTACCCGGACTGACTGTTTCACCCGTTGGACAAACTTTTGATGGGGCCAAATTTGATCTTGAACTGAGTTTATCCGAGATGGATGGCAGAATTGTCGGTTATCTGAATTATGCCACTGCCCTGTTTGATCAACTCACCATTGAGCGACAGGTGGGATATCTCCATACCGTACTGAGAGAGATGGCAGCTAACCCACAACAGCCGGTCGGGAAAATTAATATCCTGACCGAGGCGGAACGCAAGCTGTTACTGGAAACCTGGAATGCAACCCAGGCGCCGTATCCTGACCAGTTATGCATTCACCGGCTGTTTGAGCAGCAGGCAGAGAAAACCCCTGATGTGGTGTCGTTGGTGTATAAAGAACGCATTTTCAGTTATGCCGAATTAAATGCTCGTGCCAACCGGCTAGCTGGCCGGTTAATCGAGCAGGGGATACGGTCTGATGATCGGGTTGCTGTGCTGTTAGAACGCTCCATTGAGCTGGTTGTGGCTCAGTTGGCTATTCTTAAGGCCGGAGCTGTTTATGTGCCTATCGATCCCCATGTACCGAACGAACGGAAAAACTGGTTGATAAACGATTGTTCAGCCCAATTGTTGCTCACCGATATTCCGGTTGATCTGGCGGTTCCATTGTATTGCCTTGTCGATGAGATGGACACCATCAGGGCGGAGGATTACCACAATCCAGACTTACCTCGTTCCAGTACCGAGCTGGCTTATATCATGTATACCTCCGGCTCGACTGGCACGCCTAAAGGGGTGATGGTGCCACATCGTGCCGTGGTTCGGCTGGTGATTAATAATGGGTACGCGGAAATCGGGCCGGATGATCGGGTGGCATTTGAAGCGAATCCGGTTTTTGATGCCAGTACCTTTGAAGTCTGGGCGCCGTTGTTAAATGGCGGCTCATTAGTGGTGATTGATCACGCCACCTTACTGACGCCTAAAGAATTCGTCCAAACACTACAGAGTTATCGTATTACGGTGCTGTGGTTGAGTGTCGGGCTGTTTAACCGGTTGGTGACAGCGTTGTCTCCGGTGTTGCCACAAATCAAGATTCTGATTGTTGGCGGTGATGTCCTTGATCCCCATGTGATAGCGCAGGTTCTGCGTGATAGCCCGCCTCAACAGTTATTGAATGGTTATGGACCGAGTGAGGGTACCACCTTTACCACCACCTATCGTATCACGACATTGCCATTGGGAGTGACTCGGATACCTATTGGTCGACCGATAGCCAATACGCGAGTTTATCTGCTGGATGTTTATGGACAGCCTGTGCCACAGGGAGTAACCGGTGAGATTTATATCGGTGGAGATGGAGTGGCTTGTGGCTATCTCAATCGTCCTGAACTGACCGCGGAACGTTTTCTGCCTGATCCATTTAGTGGTGAACTAGATGCTCGCATGTATCGAACCGGGGATTTGGCCCGTTACCTACCGGATGGCAATTTGGAGTTCCTGGGCCGCAATGACCAACAGGTGAAAATCCGTGGTTTCCGCATTGAGCCGGGGGAAATCGAGGCTCGGCTAATGGAACATCCGGCGGTGAGTGAAGCGGTTGTATTGGTACTAGGTGACGGTCAGGACAAGCGGTTGGTGGCTTATGTGGAGGCAGAA
>NZ_PUWT01000026.1:0-21469 GCF_002968995.1 Photorhabdus hindustanensis | reverse complement strand
TGCAACATGGATTACAGATACGGTAGTCACACAGTATTTCAGATTGAATACCATTTTGTGTGGGTAACGAAATACAGGCACAAAGTGCTGATAGGTGAAGTAGCAATACGGGTGCGCGAGTTAGTTCGTCAGACATGTGAAGCATTTGAAATCAGGATATTAAAAGGGGTCGTGAGCAAAGATCATGTTCACATACTGGTGAGTAGTCCCCCGACATTATCTCCCTCAGAAATCATGAGGAGACTGAAGGGAAGGACAGCGAGTAAGTTGTTTGAAGAGTTTTCGCATCTAAAGAAACGCTACTGGGGTCAGCATTTTTGGGGCAGAGGCTATTTTTGTGCGACGGTGGGTCAGTTAACGGAAGAGATGATAAAGGCTTATCTGGAGCATCATTTTGAACCAAACCCGGATGATAACTTCAGGATGGACAATTGACGCATCGTTCAGCCGATGCGTATCCGGACTTTCAGTCCGTTAATCACTAACCCACCGACTTTAGTCGGTGGTTGTTGAGTTTGACTGACATGGTTTTACCAGTATTTTTTTACCAATATTGTTTTACTGAAAATTCTGCGGGTTTTTGTAAATCATCACCCTTTATCTTTTCTTTGTAAATCAATAATCAATAGCTTGATAGTATAAAGACACCATTAATGCTTTTTAGGATAACTCTTTTTTAGCATTTAAGTCCTGCCAGATTAATCTTTTTATCTCTTTTTTTATCACATTTTTTATTTATTTGTTCGTAAAATGAGGGTGAGAAAATACTTGAGCGTTAATCTATTCCATTAATGTTATTTTACGTGATTATTGCTTTTCAACTCTTGGTTAATGGTTAGTGAATTTCGATTAAATGTCATTAATCACGCTACTGAAGATTTTAATTTTCTTGGTTAAATCAGTCTGTTGAATGAAGTATTTAACCTCTCCCTGTTTGTCGTTTTAAATAGTCATAGCGGGTTAGGCAAATGTAAAATAAGTGGAGTGTAGTATTACCGATTTACCGATAAGTGGATTAAACATAGCAGGGAATAGGTTGTTTTTAGTCACTCTATACCTTTTAAAAAGCTGACATTAATGGGCTACCTATTTTTTAATCCTTAGTTTATTAATCACCGGTAAAAGGGAAATGTAAATTAAAAAAGTAATGTTGAAAATATGATAAGCTTATACAGCGGTTTTCATTCTGAGGGGGTGTTTGTTTTTAATTGTAAATCGGCCATGACGAAAGGTTTTTACATTTACTGAGCCGTATTTAACGTTCTTATTTTCATTAAACTGATATTTAGGTTTTCTGTTTTCTGTTTTCTCCTTTTTCTGTATTTTATCTTTTAGGTTTAAAACCAGTGAGGGTGGCAGAACTGCTAACGGTATTAAGATTAACGCCCATTTATTTAATCATTTTTAATGTTGCTAAATATCCTTGCTTTTCTGGGGTTAATCTAAAAGCTGCCCGGTTTTCTACAATTATAGTCTCTGATTTTTCGTAAACTTGTTGTAGTCAGGCAAAATCTTTTATTTAAGAAGATTGGTTTAATGTGGTTAATACGGTTAAATGTTTTGCTAGGATATATTATTGTTATTAGGTTAACACTGTCATCTTTTCACCTTGTTTAATCAATTTAAAACCCGTTTTCCCTGATGTTTTCTCTTCCAATGTCCGAATGCCATCGGACTTTTCATCCGCTTTTAAAAATCCTTAATCACTGCTTTTTACTTTTGATGATTAAAGTTTTTACCTGTTTTTTCGTGGTTAGCCTGGCCTCTTTTCCCGCTTTTAAAACCACACTGACAGATAAAAAAGGCTTTTTTTAACAATTGCCCCGTAAATCCTGGCCCAATGCGAGGGTGTCGCAAAAGGCCGGCATTGAAAATAAACCGCGATTTTGAGTAGATTTTTCTGACGCCCGGTGTGAATGGAAAGCATCAGTTGTTGTAGAAATGTCGTCATAAAGGAGAGCTTTTGCGACACCCTCTTTAACGGAGGGAACAGTCACCCAAGGTTTTGCAGGGTATTCTCTAACGCTTGATGCAGTAATTCACGGTCGTGGCGGTAGGGAACATCCTGTGCTTCGAGTATTTGCTGAGTGATAATTCGGCCGTTAAGGTCGCTGATATCTGTACAAGGGCCAACAATGACCGCATCAATTATCCGGCTGCCAATTTTGTTTTCCATTATTTCCAGCTTATCTTTCAGCGTCAGTTCAGCAGCGGCGGCACTTAATTCTTTGCCAAGATTACCGATATAAATCATATTGGCACAGCTACGGCGCAGGGCTTGGGTGAGATCTTCAAGCAGCAGCAATGGCATCAAACTGGTAAAGAAGCTGCCGGGGCCGATGATGATCAGATCTGCCTGAGTAATAGCATCCAATGCCTCTTTTGTTGCCGTCGCGGGGGGATAAAGCATCAACTCCTGAGGAATACAGTGCAACTGATCAACATTAACTTCGCCATAAATGGTGTTGCCTTGATCATCTATCGCCATCAGGTCAACGGGCTGCTCAGACATTGGAATAAGATGAGCATTAACTTTCAGCAAACTGCGGATTAAATTAATCGCCTCTAGGGGCCTGACACTCAGATGATCCAACGCCTTAAGCATCAGATTACCCAGATTATGCCCGGCCAATTCTCCATTGCCACCGAAACGGTATTCGAACATTGCCGACGCGACACTGGGTTCGGTAATAAGCTGATTTAAACAATTGCGGGTATCACCCCAGGCAATACCGCCTTCTGAACGCCGGATTCTGCCGGTTGAGCCGCCATTATCTGTTGTGGTGACAATGCCTGTCAGGCGGGAGCCTAGTGATGAAAGAGAGGACATAACGCGCCCAAGGCCGTGACCTCCGCCTAAAGCAACTACCCGATCTAAATCGGCTAATGTGCGGTTTCGCATAGAATTCCTGTTGCTAACTGAACGTATATTTACCGAATAATTTTAACGTAATTTATTATAAAACACGATTAACCAACTAGCGTTATGATTGGGCGCAATGTTTTAATTAATCATCAATAGAAATTGCCTGTGATTTGTTCTGCCACTGGCTAATTCATTGTATATTCAATTATATAACGAAAGTGGGTATTCGCATTTTCCTTTGTTAAGGGCTAGAATTTGTAATGGGAATGTAAATCATAGATGTTGAAATTAACTCCTAGCCTCTGCATCTAACTCACTTATTACACAGCGATATGATGTTTTGGCCGTGACCATTGAGTCACCAGGATGTGAGGCAGAAATGCCTGCGTCTCCCGTGTTTGGAAAGGTGTTATTGTGGAACAACTCATAGATGCTTTTGCCCGTAAATTTTACTATTTGCGGTTATCCATTACCGATGTATGTAATTTTCGGTGTACTTATTGCTTGCCGGAGGGTTATAAACCCCGTGGACATCACTCCTTTTTGACATTATCCGAAATCCGTCTTATTGGTCGAGCGTTTGCCGATCTGGGTACAGAAAAGATCCGTTTGACGGGTGGCGAACCGACCATGCGCCGTGATTTCACCGATATTATTTCCGTCATACGTGAGAATAAGTTGATTAAAACCCTGGCGGTAACTACCAACGGTTATCGAATGGAACGGGATGTTGCTCAGTGGAAAGAAGCAGGTTTAACTGCGGTGAATGTCAGTATGGACACGCTTGATCCCCGCCAGTTTCATGCAATTACCGGACAGGACAAATTTTTTCAGGTAATGGGTGGCATTGATGCAGCATTTGCGGCGGGTTTTAATAAAGTGAAAGTCAACGTGGTGTTGATGAAAAATGTTAATGATATCCGCCTGCCCGCTTTCTTGAACTGGATAAAAGATCGTCCAATTCAATTGAGATTCATCGAGTTGATGGAAACCGGTGACGGTGGCGAAATGTTTCGTCGATATCACATTTCGGGAGAAACTATCCGGGAACGTCTGTTGCTTGATGGTTGGCAGTTGCTTCAACGTTCACGCAGTGATGGACCAGCACAGGTTTTTAACCATCCTGATTATCAGGGAGAAATTGGTCTGATTATGCCTTATGAGAAAGATTTTTGTCGAAGTTGTAATCGGTTACGTGTTTCTTCAATAGGTAATCTTCATTTATGCCTGTTTGGTGAACAGGGGATACCACTGCGTGATTTGTTGGCAAGTGAAGAGCAACTTGATGATCTGAAATTGCGTATTCAGGGTGGATTGCGACATAAACGGGAAACCCATTTTCTTCATCAAGGCGACAGCGGCATCACCCCAAATCTTTCTGTCATCGGCGGTTAATTTACCGTCTGGATATTGTTGTTTTTTCAGGAGCTGAGGATGTCTCAATTAACCCACATCAATTCTACCGGTGAAGCGCATATGGTTGATGTTTCCGCTAAAGCTGAAACATCACGCGAGGCCCGGGCAGAAGCGTTTGTTGAAATGAAGCCGGAAACATTGGCAATGATTATTAATGGCAGCCATCACAAAGGCGATGTATTTGCCACCGCGAGAATAGCGGGTATCCAGGCGGCAAAGCGCACATGGGAATTAATTCCGCTTTGTCATCCATTACAGCTAACTAAAGTAGAAATCCAGTTGGAAGCCCAGACAGAATATAACCGGGTCAGAATTGAATCTTGTTGCCGTCTGACCGGGAGAACCGGGGTTGAAATGGAGGCGTTGACAGCAGCGTCGGTCGCGGCTTTGACAATTTACGATATGTGTAAAGCGGTACAGAAAGATATGGTCATTGGGCCAGTGCGTTTGCTGGAGAAGATAGGTGGGAAATTAGGTCATTTTAAGGTGGATAAATGATTAAAGTGCTGTTTTTTGCTCAGATACGTGAGCTGGTAGGTACTGATTCACTGGATCTCGATAATCGTTACACAACCGTTGAGAGTTTGAGAAAGGCGTTAATATCAAAGGGAGAACGTTGGGCCTTGGCGTTGGAAGATGGAAAATTGCTGTCAGCGGTAAACCAATCTCTCGTTCATGGCGGGCACTCATTACAGGATGGTGATGAAGTGGCTTTTTTCCCGCCAGTGACTGGGGGATGATCAATGCTGGGGAATGATCAATGAACAACACCCGCATTTTCGTTGGGCCGGAAAATTTCAATGTAGGGGATGAATATCAATGGCTTGCTCAATGTGATGAAGATGGCGCTATCGTCACTTTCACTGGTAAAGCCCGCAATCATAATTTGGGAGATAATGTCGGTGCGCTGAGATTGGAACATTATCCGGGAATGACGGAAAAAACGTTACAGCGTATTGTCACCGAAGCACGCAGTCGCTGGCCGTTGCGGCGAATCAGTATTATCCATCGGATTGGTACGCTGTATCCGGGTGATGAGATTGTGTTTGTGGGTGTCACCGGCGTTCATCGTCATATGGCTTTTGAAGCGGCTGAATTTATTATGGATTATTTGAAAACACAGGCGCCTTTCTGGAAAAAAGAGTTTTTGCCTGATGGTGAACGTTGGGTTGAATCCCGTGAGAGCGATCAGGAAGCCGCGAGACGCTGGTCATGAAAGTATTTGCGAGATTTTGCGAAGCGCTTCGAAAATGGATTGATTAAAAAGAGTTCTATATGAGTAATTATTGAATAGTTAATTGTTTTGTTTATATTCTATGATAATGTATAAAACTTGAGTGGGTTGTTGATACTGAACAACCTGGATTTTTGAATATTGTTATAAAAGGTAAGCTTCATGGATCGATATCCACGCTCTAATGGTTCGATAATCCAGCAAGCTGGAACCGGCCTGCAAACTTATATGGCCCAGGTTTATGGCTGGATGACTTGTGGCCTGTTGTTAACCGCGTTTGTGGCTTGGTATGTGTCACTACATCAAAATGCTGCTATATATATTTTCTCAAACTCAATACTATTCTATGGGTTGATTATTGCTCAGTTTGGGTTGGTTTTCGTCCTCTCAGGCATGATTAACCGCATGGGAGCTTCGTTAGCCACGGGGCTGTTTATGCTCTATTCGGCGCTGACTGGCCTGACGCTTTCCAGTATTTTCGTTATCTATTCTATCGGCTCCGTTGCGAGCACTTTTGTCGTGACGGCGGGGATGTTTGGCGCGCTGAGTTTTTACGGTTATACCACCAAACGTAGCCTGAGTGGCCTTGGTAGCTTCTTGTTTATGGGGCTGATCGGCATCATTTTGGCTTCTCTGATTAACTTATGGTTAAAGAGTGCAGCATTGACGTGGGCGGTAACCTACATTGGCGTCGTTATCTTTGCGGGCTTAACCGCTTATGACACTCAGAAGCTGAAAGAGATGGGTGAAGATCTGGATGTGAATGACAAAGAAAATTTGCGTAAATTCTCGATTGTCGGCGCACTGACGCTGTATCTAGACTTTATCAATATGTTCTTGATGTTATTGCGTATTTTCGGCGATCGTCGCTAATCGCTGATTTGCTTCTGATAAAACCCTGCATCGTTAAGCATAGCTAAAATGCAGGGTCGTTTTTGTTAAGCAATCTTCCGTCGAAATAACCAATAAGCAAGATTACCGGTTGTAGCGGTAATGGCCAAAAGAGGCCATAGACTTCTCCAGATAACCGTGAAATCCGCGTCTTTGAGATAAATTTGCTTGGTGATGTCGTTAAAGTGCCAAATAGGATTAATCCAGGTGATCTCTTGTAACCATCCGGGCATATTTTCAACCGGAGAAATATAACCGGAGATTAAGATAGCGGGCATGATAAAGACAAATACGCCAATAAACGCCTGTTGCTGAGTGTAACAAAGAGAGGAGATTAATAGGCCAAATCCCACCAGCGATAAACTGTATATCAGCATAGCGCAGTAAAACAGCGTGAGTGAACCAGAAAAGGGGATTTGATAGCAAAAGATACCAATAGCGAGCACCAAAGTTGCCTGAAAGGTAGCGACAATTACCGCAGGAACCGCTTTGCCAATGAAAATCTGCCAAGTGGTCATAGGTGAAACCAGTAACTGGTCCAGCGTTCCCTGTTCCCTTTCACGCGCAATTGACAGCGCGGTGACCGTCAATATCCCGACTGTGGTAATTAGTGCCACCAAAGAGGGGACGACAAACCATTTATAGTCCAAGTTAGGGTTATACCAATTGCGGATCACCAACTCGCTATTAGTGGCTTTCGGCAGGTTACCCATTAGTTCCTGTTGATAGTTAAGGACAATTTCTTGGATATAACCCGCTGCAATTTGAGCGCTGTTAGAATTGCGTCCATCCAGCAATACCTGGAGGGAAACCGGGTCATGGCTGGCAATCTTAGCACTGAAATCTTGTGGGAAGCGTACCAATAATAAGGCTTTTTGGTGATCGATGACTGGTTGTATTTCTTGTGCATGGTTTAGCAATATCACGTCAGGAAATGCTTTTGATTTTGCCAGCCGTTGGGTGAGTTCAATAGAGGCTTTGCCTTTGTCTTCATCAAAAATAGCAATAGTCGCGTTAGTCACATCAAGGGTTGCTGATAGAGGAAATAAGATCATCTGGAAGATAACCGGCATAACCAAGATGGCCCGTGTTTGCGGATCTCTGAGTAGAGACTGCAATTCTTTAATAATCAGGGTGTAAAGACGATAAAACATGCTAACTCCTTCTTAATCCAGACGCCGCTGGGTTTTCCATGCAGTCAGGCCAATAAACACAATAGCGGAGGCGATCAGTAATAATAGATTTATCATCAATACCGTGCTGATATTTCCAGCCAGAAAGAGCGTATGCAAGCTACTGACAAAATAACGAGCCGGGATGAAATAGGTTGCTACCTGAATAAAGGCGGGCATACTGTTTATTTCAAAGATGAAGCCGGAAAGCATAATTGCAGGCAGAAAGGCGACATTCAACGCTATCATTGCTGCATTAAATTGGTTGCGTGTCACCGTAGAGATTAAAAGCCCGATACCAAGGGCAGTAGCCAGGTAGAGGCTAGTGATCGCAGACAATATCCATAGCGAGCCTCGGTAGGGTACATCTAGCATGAATACGGCCACCAGCATGCAGAGTAGCATGGAGAATGATCCAAGCACTTGATAAGGCAAGAGTTTAGAAAGCAGTAATTCGGTGCGGGTAATTTGAGTAGACAGCAGGGCTTCCATTGTACCGCGTTCCCATTCGCGAGCGACTACCAATGACGTCAGGATGGCGCCAACCACGGTAATGATAATGGTTATTGCGCCAGGAATAATAAAATGCTGGCTAATTGTTGCCGGATTGAACCAATAACGGACCTGCATATCAATCAATGGATTAGCCGCGTTTCCCTGATCTTGCCCTCTTTGTTGTAGCCAAATCCGCCATACGCCTTTGGCATAATTTTGTACAAAGATTGCGGTATTGGGTTCACTGCCGTCAGTAATGACCTGAATTTGTGCTTTACCATCAGAGCGGGCAAGTTGCGTATCGAAATTAACAGGAATGACAACCAGCCCACGTATTTCTCCTGATTGCATCATATTAATTAATTGCTGACGATTATCACTGATTTTGGGTTCAATATAGGGCGAACCGGCAAAAGCTTGTATCAACTCACGAGCATCTTTACTTTGTTGTTCTACCAGAATACCAAGACGCACGGTGCTGGAATCGAGATTAATACCGTAGCCAAAGATAAATAGCAGAATGAGTGGAATGACAATGGAAATTAATCCGCTGGTGGGATCGCGCAAGATCTGTTTTGTCTCTTTTACACAAAGTGCTTTTAGTCGCCACCAAGAGAAGCGGACAGCTTGTTGTGGAGCATGTTGCCTTGGGCTATTCATTGTGGCTCCTCATCATAATTAATGACCAGATCAATAAATGCCTGCTCCATTGATGGGTCAGGATTTTCATCGGTAGCAACCAATTGTTTCAAATCATCCGGTGTTCCGGCGGCAATCAATTTACCGCGAAATACCAGCCCTATTCGGTCACAATATTCAGCTTCATCCATAAAGTGAGTAGTCACCATAACGGTGACGCCTTTATCTACCATGCCGTTGATATGTAGCCAGAATTCGCGTCGTATCTGTGGATCAACGCCAGAAGTCGGCTCGTCCAGAAACAGAATGTCTGGCTCATGCATCAATGAGCAGGAGAGGGCAAGGCGCTGTTTATATCCCAGAGGCAATTGGTCGGTGGTTTGATGTAAAACCGATTTGAGATTGAAAGCGTCGATCATGCTGTCAATTTTCTCTTTCTGTTTGCGTCCTTGCAGACCGTAAATGCCGGAGAAGAATTTCAAGTTCTGTTCAACGGTCAGGTTGCCGTACAGAGAAAATTTCTGCGCCATATAACCCAAATGTTGGCGAGCTTTCCCGGAGCTGGTTTTAAGATCCATTCCCAATACCAGTGCCTTACCGCTAGTGGGTACCATAAGCCCGCACATCATTTTAAATGTGGTGGATTTACCGGCGCCGTTTGGGCCAAGCAGACCAAAGATTTCTCCGCGTTTCACCTGAAAATCAACATGGTCAGTGGCAGCAAAATCGCCAAATTTCTTGGTTAAATCCTGTGCTTCAATCACTGTTTCTGTCGGGTTAGCTGCGATTCGTGGCATGATCTCTGCCAATTCTGAACGACGGGTAGAGCCGCCACCGAGTAAATCGATAAAAGCATCTTCAAAGCGAGGGGCGGCTTTAATGATTTCAGCCTCTGGGAGTTCAAGCCGGTTAAGCAATTCTTGCGGGGAGACATCAGGTTTGAGAATAAGACGAACATATTTTCCCTGAATCACGCCATCGGTGACTTGTGGCAAGGTAAGAGCGTGTTGCAGTGTTTTTCTACGGGAATCCTGTTTGGTATCAAGCAAAAAAGAACGTCCGAACATCTTTTGGGTTAATTTTTGCGGCTGCCCGTGGTGGAGCAATTTTCCTTGATTAAGTAACAGGACATCGCGACACTGTTCAGCTTCATCCAGATAAGACGTGCTCCAGAGGATGAGCATGCCATCATCTGCCAGTTCGTGAACCATGCGCCAAAGTTCGCGGCGGGCGATTGGGTCAACCCCAACGCCGGGTTCGTCCAGTAGCAGAACTTTGGGTTTGCCAAGCAAAGTACAGGCCAGCCCCAGTTTTTGCTTCATACCGCCTGAAAGCTTGCCCGCCAGTCGCCCGGTAAAACGGGTCAGATCGGTAAACGTGAGTAATTGCTCATAGGTTTTCTTACGTTCATCACCCAGAACGCCGCGCAGATCCGCATACAGATTCAGGTTTTCTAATACGGTGAGATCTTCATACAGGCCAAATTTCTGCGGCATATAGCCCAATTCAAAACGCACTTGTACGCCATCTTTTATCGGATCAAGCCCCATGATTGCAATAGAACCACTATCGGGTTTCAGTAAGCCTGCTAACATGCGTATTAGCGTAGTTTTTCCCGCTCCATCCGGCCCGACAAGGCCGGTGACAGAGCCACCGTAGATCTCAGCGGTTAGGCTGGATACCGCAGGATGACTCAAGTTAGGAAAAGTTTTCTCGACTTTTGCCAACTTTATCGTATATGCAGCGCTGCTCATGACAGCCCCTTATTTGTCTGAATCAGAAAAATGCAGGGTAACTGGCATACCTTGACGCAGGGCCTCATCCGGGTCGGTGACAATAATGCGCAATCGATAGACTAGATCGGTACGTAGATCAGGAGTCTCTACATTTTTTGGCGTAAATTCGGCTGTGGGTGAAATAAAGCCAATTTTGCCGTGATAAGGTTTATCTTTACGGCTGTCGGTATAGAGCAAGATTTCACGTCCGGGCGTTGCCAGCCCAAGATGGCTTTCACTGATATAAGCTCGAACCCAAACCGGGTCAGCCAGCGAAAGTGTAAACACCGTATTGCCTGCCGCCAGCATGGTGCCGGGTTCAATGGCGCGGGTTAGGATAGTCCCCGGCGAGGGGGAAGTCAGTTGAGTATCTTGTAGGTCCAATTCAGCCTGAGCAACAGCCGCTTCTGCTTGAGCAAGCTGGCCTTTGGCTTCTGCAATTTCTTCTTTACGATAACCGGTTTCGAACTGGTTCAGTTTATCTTTTGCCGCTTGTAAAGCCGCTAACGCTTGGTTACGGTCAGTTTTAGCATCATCTAGTTCGTTGGCTGAAATAACTTTGCTTTGCCATAGACCTTGTTGGCGTTTGAAGAAACTATCGGCGAAATGCCAGGCCGCCTCACGTTGTGCAACTTCTGAACGGACTTGGGCAATTTCTTCGGTGCGATAACCCTCTTCCATCATAGCTAAACGGGCTTTAGCGCTATCACGAGTGGCTTTCGCTTTATTCAGGGCGTTAATAAATGGCCCATTATCCAGTTGGCCGATTGCTTGATTAGCTGCAATGGTATCGCCTTCATCAACTTGCAGGCTGGCGAGTTTGCCGCCAACCCGGAAACTCAGATTAACAGTACGTATATCTACGTTGCCATAGAGAGTCAGAGTTTTATCATTTTTACCTTGATAATAGTAACTTCCTAAAATAGCGCCAAGAACAACGGCGACCACTAATATTGCCAGCGTGACTTTTTTGTTGTACATGATATTCCCTGTTATTTTATTTATTCGAATTCTGTTTTTTCAGTCCATTCAGTAATAAATCAATATGCTGGATAAGGATCTGATCAATCAATTTATATTCTTCGGGTCCAATATTATTCCAGCCTGTTTGACGTAATAAGGTTTCCCTTGCCATTCTGAAAGTGAGAATTTCTCCCATGAGCGCATGGGCATGCAGCATGGTAGAGAGCTGATGTTCATCGGCGCCGATATAGCTGGCAATCAGTTTATTTAATCTATTATGGAGGGGAGCTAGCGCTTGCTCATGGATTAGAGTATAGGCATCCGTTGGGGCGAGTTGCTCTCTGGCCATTATCCGGCTGATATTGATACTCTCTTTTTCAATCATCAGACGATTAACGCCAAGAAATCCTTCGTGAATTAATCTCAATATATTTTCCGGTGAGCCTGTCGTTGATGATGAAAAAAAATCATCAATCTCTTTAAAAAGATGAGTGAACTCCTTCTTGATTGTATCAGTAATATACTGGGCGACTGCCTGATAAAGCCCCTCTTTAGATCCAAAATAGTAGGCTATGGCAGCAATGTTCTGTTGAGCGCGCAATGCGATTTCCCTAGTCGTTGCACCGGTCAGTCCTGATTTACCGAAAATTTCAAGGGCTGCTTCGAGTAACTGTTGTTTGGCTTGTTCGCCTCTGGCGGTTTGGGTGTTGTTGACTGACATGGACATGAATCCTGTTGCAAATAATCAAAAGACTTAAACAAAATATCAATCATGGGGTAACTCTATACTTATAGTAAATCAATGTAAATTGCATAAAAATGTTATGGATCATGAAAATTACCGGCTAAATAGCTGTAGTTTTAGTTGCACCATCAGAAAGTATATCTGATATAATAATTCAGATATGGCGCATTGCAGTTTGTGTTTTTTTCTTTGTGGTATTTACCACGTCTGATTTTCTTCCCATAAAACTGCCCCTGAATAGCGTTCAGGAATGGTGAAGTCTGGAGCATTTCTTATTTATGAATTTTGAATCACTTGGCTTAAGTGCTGATATTTTGCGTGCCATTGAAGAACAAGGTTATTCGGCGCCAACGCCAATCCAACAGCAGGCAATCCCTGTCGTATTAGCAGGTAAAGATTTATTAGCGAGTGCTCAAACAGGCACGGGTAAAACCGCAGGTTTTACCTTACCCATGCTGCAACGGTTAAATGATTCTTCTATTCAGGTGAAAGGGCGCCGACCGGTCAGAGCGTTAATCCTGACGCCAACCCGTGAATTGGCTGCTCAAGTGGGGGAAAATGTACGTGATTACAGTAAATACCTCAGATTGCGCTCTCTGGTTGTTTTTGGCGGTGTTAGCATTAACCCTCAGATGATGAAATTGCGGGGTGGTGTGGATATTTTGGTCGCCACGCCGGGGCGTTTACTGGATCTTGAACATCAGAATGCAGTTGATTTATCGCGGGTAGAGATTCTGGTATTGGATGAAGCTGACCGTATGCTGGATATGGGATTTATTCATGACATCCGCCGAGTGCTGAATAAATTACCGCCGAAACGGCAAAATTTGCTGTTTTCTGCAACTTTCTCTGACGATATCAAAAATTTAGCCAATAAATTACTGCATGATCCTGTTAGTGTTGAGGTTGCACGTCGTAACTCTGCTTCTGAACAGATTGAACAGTTTGTTCACTTTGTTGATAAAAAGCGTAAAGGCGAGCTGCTCTCTTTCTTGATCGGGAGCCGTAACTGGCAGCAAGTTCTGGTGTTTACCCGAACCAAGCATGGCGCAAACCGTTTGGCGGAACAGTTAAATAAAGATGGTGTAACGGCTGCTGCTATTCATGGTAACAAAAGTCAGGGGGCGAGAACCCGTGCGTTGGCTGATTTTAAAGCGGGCCGCATCAGGGTATTAGTTGCGACAGATATTGCAGCTCGTGGTCTGGATATTGATCAACTGCCTTATGTAGTGAATTTTGAATTGCCTAATGTCGCCGAAGATTATGTCCATCGTATCGGTCGTACTGGTCGGGCAGATGCAACAGGGCAGGCACTTTCTTTGGTCTGTGTTGATGAGCACAAGTTGTTGAAAGATATTGAGCGTTTGCTAAAACGGGAGATTCCTCGTATGGCGATTCCTGGCTATGAGCCAGATCCAACCATCAAGGCCGAACCTATTCAGAATGGCCGTCAGGCACGTGGCGATAATCGGCAGAAAAATAGCCATCGCCGTTCTGGGGCGCCTTCGCGTCAGCGTAACCGCAATCGTGACGCATCCCATAAATCGTCTAACGCCAGAGGTTAATTAATGCGGGTTTTACTGGCGCCGATGGAAGGTGTGCTGGACTCTTTGGTTAGGGAACTTCTGAGTGAAATCAATGAGTATGATCTGTGCATTACGGAGTTTTTACGAGTTGTCGATAGCCTATTGCCAGTAAAATCTTTTTATCGGCTTTGCCCTGAATTACGTAACCAAAGCCGGACGCCATCCGGCACATTGGTGCGGATTCAGCTCTTGGGGCAATACCCACAATGGCTAGCGGAAAATGCGGCACGAGCGATTGAATTAGGGTCCTATGGAGTTGATTTAAATTGCGGTTGCCCGTCAAAAACGGTCAATGGCAGCGGTGGTGGGGCAACGTTGCTAAAAGATCCTGAGCTGATTTATCAGGGAGCGAAAGCGATACGTGAAGCGGTACCTGCTCATTTGCCTGTGACGGTTAAGGTTCGCTTGGGTTGGGATAGCGGTAATCGGCAATTCGAAATTGCTGATGCGGTACAACAGGCGGGCGCGACGGAAATTACGGTTCATGGGCGAACCAAAGAGGATGGTTATCAAGCGGAGCGTATTAACTGGCAAGCGATTGGTGAAATTCGCCAACGTCTTGCTATTCCGGTTATCGCTAATGGTGAAATTTGGGATTGGCAAAGCGCACAGGATTGCCTGAGTGTGACAGGCTGCGATGCGGTCATGATTGGGCGAGGTGCGCTTCACGTTCCTAATTTGAGTCGAGTGGTGAAATATAACGAGCCAAAAATGTGCTGGCAGGACGTTGTTCAACTACTGCAAAAATATATCCGGTTGGAAAAGCAGGGTGATACCGGGCAATATCATGTTGCCCGGATTAAACAGTGGCTTGGTTATTTGCGCAAAGAATATGAAGAGGCAACAACGCTGTTTGAAGAGATAAGAAAGTTAAAAACGTCTGTTGATATAGCGCATGTGATCTCCTTGGTGTGACAGATGATTAAGAGCAACTTAAAACGTTTCCATTTATTTTGCTCTTCTTTGTTATGAAAAATGAACTTGGGCAGTGCTTAGGCAAAAGCACGCCCATGAATATGTAAGGCAGTTACTCTTTTTGAGAATTATTGTTATTCCACTCATCGCGAGTTATTTCCCATGTCTCCGAGAGCATTCTTCCACTAACAAAATCTTTATTCTCTAGTCTTATTAACCGCATACCACTTTTAATTGATATTTTCTTTGAGGCAATATTGTCACTGGATTTAGGCGCTCTGAGGACTTGGCGATTTAGGGTATTAAACCAAAAATCGGTAACTACTTGGACTGCTTCGGTCATAAATCCGTTTCCATGCCATTGTGGATCTAGCCAGAAACCTCTATTATTATTTTCTTGCTCATATAGCGATATCATTCCTATTATTATAGATGGCTCATCCTTCTTTCTGATAGTCCAAAACCATGCATTTCCTTCTGCCATTGATGGTAGCGCAATATTATTTATATATTCCAGGGCGCCATTATCTGGGTAGGGCCACGGGGTGTTTGCTGTAAGATAACGAACAATTTCCCATTGAGGAAAGATGTTTTGAATTTGTATATGATCCTTACTTTCTAAAGGAGATAATATTAATCTTTTGGTTTCTAGTTTTTTTTTGTTCCATTTTAGTTTCCCTTTGTAATGTTCTGTCTTATAAAAAAGTAGCAAAAGGTGTTAATTGAAATATTAATGATTCCTCCTGTCTTGTTAGATGATAATGAATTTAATTACCATTATGTGATATTTTTGTCAAAGAAATTTTAATTGATGTGATAATGGTTACTATGAATGATCTGGGCACGTTGGGAAAAGAATGGAACCTTTAATCAAGGTTCCATTTTGGTTAAGTTATAAAATGGCTCAATATGGTGAAATTAACAGATATTACCTTCATCTTGAATAATAGATGATAAAAAGTTTTTAATATTGCGAGATTGACCATCGTTAATCACAACAATATCGTAATTGGTCGGGGGATTAGAACGATCATTAACTACAGTAAAACTCATGCCATACTCTTTAGCATAAGCATCAATGTGTTGGGATACTAGTTTTTCAATTAAACCTTGAGAAGGTTTTAAATCAGGTGCAGTAAAAGCCAAATCTGGCGTAAGTTGAGTGTAATTCTTATCCTTCACGACGGAGATAAAACCGTTAACGATTAAAGTGGATATTGGATAGAGAACCTTAATTTCTTCTAATCCTTTTACACTCCAGGCTAGGGTGACAATATCTTTGCGATTGTGGACCCGGAGGAAATGACTTTTATAGCTAGAGAGTAATGTTCCATTAAAAACAGATTCACTATAGGCTGCAAAAACATCGTTACCGGCAGTTGGGGCAGCAAAGGAGGAAACATGAATACGAATATTATTGTTTCCTTTATCAATATAACGTCTCTTTAAGTACAGACCAAGTGTAGAGGCCATTACACCGCCTAAACTGTGCCCTGTAAGAGTAATATTATGTACGCCTTCTTCCAGAGCAATTTTATCAATTGCTTCAACCAGTGATTCTCCATAACCAGGAGGGTTATTGCTCTTTATTTGGTTGACAGTATAGTCTAAAGTTATATGGGTTCCTTTTGAAATTTTAGCCTCTTTGGGGGCTTTTGAATCCCAAATTGACCAGTTTTCAGTTGTTCCTACATTGAAATTCTCATCAAACCAGTTAACAGCAGACCATGATCCGCGAATAACAATTCGATAATCGTTTGGATTGTTGAGATCTTTTACAATAAATAAAACGTGATCATCTTTTTTATCTGAAACGCTCTTTTTCTTATTAACATCAACACTACCGACACGAAAAACAGCAGGACCCCAAACGATAGAGAATCTGTTTGCTGTCGCTTTACTACTTGCTAATGACTTTTTAATATTTTCTGAAACGATAGCCGGTTCTGGTTGATTCGTTATTATACTCCCTGAGTTAATAATAAAGCCTAACGCGAGATTTATTTTTTGATCTTCAAGAGAAATTGTCATTTTTATTTCCAATTTTTAATATAATGAATGTTGATCTGATGTGTTAGCTTAAACATCAATGATCAATACTTTGGGTTTTTATTTAAATAACAGAGTCAAAGTTAATAATAATCTTTAAATCTGTTAAAGGAGAGTATATAATTTTTTAAAGTTATTTTATTTAACAAAATAAATTATCTATTATGAACTTTAAAATAATCGATAAAAATTATGCTATGATTTTGTAAGATTATATTAACTATCGGGAATGATAACGTGAAGGGTGTAGCTATGTATTCTCTGTAGAAATAATTTAATTGGTGTCTGAAAAAGTGAGTGATAGTGAATTGCTGTGATTAATGATAGGTAGAAAAAATAACTTATTGCAATGAATGGAACCTTTAATAAAGGTTCCATTTATATTAAATCAAATATATACGTAATAAGATAAATTTATGTAATATCGATTTTATCCTTGGTTTAAAACTTGAAGAGATCAATAATCCTTTCGGATAGACTATCATTAACCACAACAATATCGTAACTAGTCGGTATCTCTGGACCATTCTCGATTCGAATGAAACTCATGCCATAGCCTTCGGGATATGCATCGATATGTTGATAACCTATCTTATTAAATAAGCCGTGAATGGAGTCTGGAATCTTTGTAGTAAAAGAGTAATCTGGAAAGATCTGGGTGTAATTTTTATCGAGGACAAAAAAAATAGCTGCATCAACCAATACTTCGATTGCTATATGTGGATAGATAGCCTTAATTTTCTTTAAATCTTCGATAGCCCATGCCAAGGGAACGATATCATGATTGTTATGAATTCTCAGAAAATGACTTTCATAAGAGTTAGGGCTTAATGTTCCTTTGAAAAAAGCGTCAGAATAGGATGCGAAAATATCATTGCCGGCAGTGGGGCCTGCAAAGGAGCAAACGTGAATACGTATATTGTTGTTGTTGATGTAGCGCCTTTTAAGATATAAACCAATAGTAGAAGCGAGTAAACCGCCCAAACTGTGTCCCGTGACGGTAATATTCAGTATCTTATCTTTTCCTTCTTCTGTGGTAATTCTATCAATTTCATCGATTAATGATACGTAATCCTTATTAATAGGCTTGCCATTAATAAGAGGCTTTAATGCTAAGTCTGTTCCATAGGAGATCTTTGCGTCTTTAAACTCTTGAGGGATATTTGTATCCCAATTTGACCAGTCTACAGTTGTAGCTACAAGAAGATCTTCATCAATCGCATTAATCTGGGACCAGGTTCCTCGAATAACAAGGCGATAATCACTTGGATTGTCGGTATTTTTCACAATCATTACAACGTGATCATATTTTTTATCATGGTATTTTTCATCAATATGGAACACTGCCGGTCCCCAAACGATAGAGAATTTATCTGCCGTTGTCTTACTGCTCTTAAGTGATTTATTAATATCAGACTCAATGATGTTTATTTTGTCTGGTTTGTCAGAAATTTCTCCAGAATTGATAATAAGACTTAACGCGAGATTTAATTTTTGCTCTTCAAGAGATATCGTCATTTTTACCCCCGTCTATTTCTTCCATATGATAAATATTGATCTGATGTTTGGACTAAAACATCAAGGTTTAAATTTTTTAATCTTCCGTTTAAATGAAAATATAGTTAATTTTAAAGTTAATAATGAATTTTAAATTTGTCAAATGTGTGCAAAGGATTTTTTAATGTTATTTTATTTGGCGATATGTAAATTATTTATTACGAAATTAAAGATAGGTGATAAAAGTGATGTGCCAAATAATTCCATGAAAATATCATTACATCTTTGAAAGATTATATGAAGTTACTTTGTGTATAATGTCGCTTATGGAAAGTCATTTATTGCAATGAATGGAACCTTTAATAAAGGCTCCACTTATATTTTACATGATGGGATAAAGTTATGTAGTACTGACTCTATCCTTGGTTAAAAATTTGAAGAGATCAATGATACTTTCGGATAGGCTATCATTAACGACAACAATATCGTAATCAGTCGGTATATTTGAACTATCATCAATGGTGATGAAACTCATGCCATACTCTTTGGTATAGGCACGAACATGTTGATTGCCAATATTAACCAGTAAATCGTCAAACGATGCTATTGGTAATATTGGAATCTGTGAATTAATAGGGAGATCTGGGGAAATTTGCGTGTAATTCTTATCAAGGACAGAAACAATAAGAGCATCAATTGTTACACTTAATACTGGATAGATAGCTTTAACTTTCTCCAAATCATTTATATTCCAGGCTAAGGGAACGACATCTGTACTATTATGAATTCTCAGAAAATCACTTTTGTAACCAACAGTTGATATTTCATTAAGAACAGATTCAGAGTAAGAAGCAAAAACATCGTTACCAGCAGTTGGGCCTGCAAAAGCACAAACATTAATTCGAATATTGTTGCTTCTTTTATCAAGATACCGTCTCTTTAGATATAAACCAATGGTAGAAGATAGTACGCCTCCTAAACTGTGTCCTGTGATAGTAATATTTTGTATCCCTTCTTTCAGGGCAATTTTATCAATGGCATCAGTGAGTGATTCTCCATAACCTGGAGGATTGTTGCTTTTCAATTGATTAAGAACATAGCCTAATGCCATGTCAGTGCCATAGGCTATCTTGGCATTTTCAGGTGATCTTGAATCCCATCGTGCCCAATCTTGAGTCTTACAGACAATAATATCTTCATTGAGCCAGTTAATATCGGACCATGATCCCCGAATAACCACGCGATAGTCATTTGGGTCATGGCGATTTTGTGCAATGAATAGAACATGATCATCCTTTTTATCTATAACGCTTTTTTTCCCACCAACGTCATCAACGCGGAACACCGCGGGTCCCCAGATGATAGTGAATTTATTTGCTGTTGCTTTACTGTTTTCCAATGATCTGTGGATATTTTCCGAAACAATGCCCGGTTCTGGTTTGCTAGTTTTTATACCTCCAGAGTTAATAACGAGGCTGAGCGCGAGATTTATTTTTTGATCTTCACGAGAAATAGTCATTTTTACTCCCTATTTTTTCATGTAATAAGTATTAATGCGAGGTGTAGGTTTAAATATCGAGATTTAATTCTTTTTTTCTTCCATTTAGACAAAAACAGAATTAAACTTAAAGTTAATAATAACTTTTAAATCTGTCAAATAATTACATGGGTTTTTTGATATTGTTTCATTTGACAAAAATATAAATTATTTATTTTGAAATTAAAAGTAAATGATCAAGATTATATATTGAATAATTACATGTAAATATTATTGCTATTTTTTAGAATTATATTTATTACTTGATGGTGGTAATATATAAATAACTTTGAGATTGTCTTTGTGAATAATTTCATTGGGAATGATTATAAATCAGTGATATTCTAATGATATGTAGAGGGAAGTGGTTTTATTATTATATTTAAGTCGCTGTTGTTTAATGGAGCCTTTGTAATAAGGCTCCATTAACTTTATATAAAATATAGATAAAGCATAATCAATTTATTCTACATTAATATTACCATCAGGCAGAGGTATAAGTAAGAAATAAGCGACGATATCTTGAGATAGATTACTATTAATAACCACAATATCATCAATAGGGGGTTGAGTACCGTCATTAACCTCCACTAAATTCATGCCATATTGGTTGGCATAGGCTTTAATATGTTGAAAAACAACTTGCTTATTGAGATCTAATTTTAAAATAGGTGCCGTAAAATATAAATCTGGAGTGAGTTTGGTGTAACCCTTATCTTTCACAAGCAGAACA
This sequence comes from Photorhabdus hindustanensis, assembly GCF_002968995.1. NCBI lineage: Bacteria > Pseudomonadati > Pseudomonadota > Gammaproteobacteria > Enterobacterales > Morganellaceae > Photorhabdus > Photorhabdus hindustanensis. The sequence goes on along the minus strand of NZ_PUWT01000026.1, from coordinate 956 downwards.
ATCTTTTTAAATCTGTCAATTAATTTTTCATCTAATTTAATTAATGGTTCATAGATAGTTGGAATCTTTTCTAATCCGTCCAAATTCCAGATGAGGGAAATAACATCTTTTTGATTATGGACCCTTAAGAAATGGCTCTTATAGCTGGTTGCTGACGTGTGGTTAAAAACATATTTAATGTAAGAGGCAAAAACATCATTACCGGTATTTGGGTTGGCAAAAGAGCAAACATGAATACGGATGTTGTTGTTCCCTTTATTAAGGTATAAGCGTTTTAAATATAATCCAAGGGTAGAGGCGAGAATACCACCCAAACTGTGGCCGGTGATGGTAATATTATGAATACCTTTTTCCGCAGCAATTTTATTAATTGCTTCAATGAGTGATTCTCCATAACCAGGAATATTGTTACTTTTTACTTGATTAACAATATAGTCTAATGCTATGTGGGTTCCATAGGAGATTTTAGCGTCTTTAAACTCTTCCGGGATATTTTGATCCCAAAGTGACCAATTTACGGTTTCGTGTACAGCAAAGTTTTCAACCTGCCAGTTAACATCAGACCATGAGCCACGGATAACGATGCGATAATCATGGGGAATTTTGCGATTTTTTACAAGAAATAAAACGTGGTCGTCCTTATTATCTTTACTGTTTTTTCCATTATCAACACGAAAAACAGCGGGTCCCCAAATAACAGAGAATCTATTGGCGGTTACTTTGCTCTTTTCCAATGATGTTTGAATGTTTGCCGCAACCATAGCCGGTTCTGGTTTTTCGGTTATTATACTTCCTGCACCGCTGATAAAGCTGAGCGCGAGATTTGTTCTTTGATCTTTAAGAGAAATAGTCATTTTTACTCTCCATTTTTATGATATAAATGTTGGTATGGAATAGTATCTTAATCTTATTTTTAAATAAAAAATAGAGTCGAATTTTAATTTGATAATAATAAT